>JAZUCN010000001.1:0-1751 GCA_045639205.1 Oscillospiraceae bacterium
CACCACGCCGCTCGATTTGGACCTTGCGGCAATGATTTACAGCAGGAGGGAACGCCTATGCGAATCGGACACGGCTACGATGTGCACCGACTGAAAGAGGGAAGAGCCCTCATCCTCGGCGGCGTGCAGATCCCCTATGAAAAAGGACTCGACGGACACTCGGACGCAGACGTCTTGGTGCACGCGGTGATGCACGCGCTTTTGGGCCCGGCGGCGCTTGGTGATATCGGCAAACTCTTTCCCGATACGGACGAAGCCTATCGCGGCTGTTCGAGCATGCTCCTGTTAAAGCATGTGGCAGAGGTTCTGCAGGAAAACGGCTACCGCGTAGGAAACATTGACGCGACCGTGATCGCGCAGAAACCGAAACTCGCGCCCTATATTGAGGCGATGCGCGAGGCGATTGCGCAGACGCTTGGCCTCGAAACCTCGCAGGTAAGTGTGAAAGCAACGACGGAAGGCCGCCTCGGTTTTACAGGCGCGGGCGAGGGAATCGCCGCACACGCAGTCTGTATTATTGAATAAAAAACAAGGACGGATGTCATGCATCCGTCCTTGATTTTTTATTTGTGCATAAGCTCGGAAATGATGCACATCACATGGTTGTGACAGCCGCCACAGCCCGTGGAGCAGTGGGTCACATCCTTGACATGTTCAAAGGTCTTTTCAACCTCGTCCATGGTGTTGCAGTCATGCAGTGCATTTTCAATATCCGCAAAATAGACATGCTTGCAGTGGCAGATCTCTTCATTTAAACGCATAAAACTTCACCTCCTCATACAGGGGAAATCAAACCGAAAATCAGCCCGAGCGCACCGCAAAGTGCGATCACGCCGATAGGATTCCATCGAAATTTGCGTAAAATCAAAAACGCGAACACCGTCAGCGCCAAACCCTGCCAATTGATGGCGGCAAGCGCTATGTTACCCGCAGGGAAGAGCACTTGCAGCAAGATCGAAAGACCTGCCGAGGCGATCAGCGCGACGACCGCAGGCCGAAGCGCGGACAACACGCCCTGCATGACGGCGTTTTCGCTGTACTTGCGGTACAACTTTGCCATCACAGAAACGATGATCATCGACGGGAGAATACAGCCAAGCGTCGCGGCAATTGCGCCGGGAAGCCCCGCAACCCTGGTTCCGACAAAGGTCGCGGCATTGAGCGCAATGGGCCCCGGGGTCATCTCCGAGATGGTAACAAGGTCTGCAAACGTGTTCATATCCAGCCAGCCGTGAACATTTACGGCTTGATTCTGAATTTGCGGAATGGCGGCATAGCCGCCGCCGATGGAGAACAGCCCGACCTGAATAAAACTCCAAAGCAGTTGCAGGATCATCATCCGCGCTCCTTTCTGCCGCGGGCGAGCACCGAAACGATGCCGATCAAAGCGGCGGCGAGAATGATGAAAACAACATTGATGTCCAGGAAAAATACCGCGATAAACGCCGCGAGCATCATGATGATATGAAGCGTCGAGCGCGTCTTGACAACTTTTTGTCCCATCGAGCAGACGACATCGAGCATCACTGCCGCAACGCCTGCCTGCATGCCCTTGAGAGTCATGGCAACATAGTAGTTTGATGCAAACGCTTCGTAGAACAGCGAGATGACGGACAAAATGACAAGCGGCGGAATGACGGTGCCGATGACGGCGGCGAGCATCCCGAAGAAGCCTGCCTGCTGCCAACCGACCAAAATTGCTGTGTTGATTGCAATTGCGCCCGGACACGACTGCGCCAGGGCCGTCATAT
>JAZUCN010000002.1:0-4590 GCA_045639205.1 Oscillospiraceae bacterium
CTGCCTCCCGTAGGAGTCTGGGCCGTATCTCAGTCCCAATGTGGCCGTTCAACCTCTCAGTCCGGCTACTGATCGTCGACTTGGTGGGCCGTTACCCCACCAACTATCTAATCAGACGCGAGGCCATCTTTCAGCGATAAATCTTTGGCAGCAAGATCATGCGGTCTCGCTGCATTATGCGGTATTAGCAGTCGTTTCCAACTGTTGTCCCCCTCTGAAAGGCAGGTTCCTCACGCGTTACTCACCCGTCCGCCACTAAGTCAAAGTTTCAGTTGACCGAAGTCTCCATCCACAGTGCTTCGTTCGACTTGCATGTGTTAGGCACGCCGCCAGCGTTCGTCCTGAGCCAGGATCAAACTCTCAATAAAATGGTATCTTAAAGCCCGTAGGCTCTAAAATCATTTACTTAAGTTCGCTCTTAGCTTTACTCAAGAATTTTCGTTGGCTATTCAAAGAATCTCATTTCTGACATTCATAAGAACAACTTAATTAATTAAAATTGTCCAAGGTGTTTGTCATGTTTCTCGTTGTTTAATTTACAAGGTGCACAGCATCTGCTCGTTTTTGGCGAGCTTGATGATTATATCTCGGCATCAAATGTTTGTCAAGCACTTTTTTAAAGTTTTTTGACTTTTTTTGACCGCGATTGAAAATCATCTCTGCGCGTCAAGCGCGATTGCTATATTAGCAAATTGCTTTGCAAATGTCAACGGAAATTTACAGAAAATTTTCTACAAATCCGCGGCGATTTTTCTGCCAAAATTGTGCAAAAATCGGGGCGCCTTTCAGCGCCCCGACCAATATACATATATAATGCGTTATTCAGCGTCTTCAAGCAGGCCGTAACCGCCATCCGTTCTCTTATAGACAACTGCGAATGCGCCGCCGTTTTCCTCATCGCGGAATGCGAAGAAGGTGTGCTCAAGAAGATTCATCTGCAGGATTGCTTCCTCGCGCGTCATGGGCTTCATGTTGAATTCCTTCTTACGCACGATTTCAAATGTTCCCTCTTCAGGTTCTTCCGGAGCGAAGGACGTTGCATCGGGCGTACGCACGAATGCATCCTGGCGCAGGCGGCGAGCAAGACGTGTCTTGTTCTTGCGGATCTGGCGCTCGATGGTCGCAACAGCTGCGTCAATCGAAGCGAACATATCCGACGTGCTTTCACTTGCGCGGAAATAGGTGTTTGCTGCGTGAACGGTGATTTCTGCCTGATTGCGGTTTTTCTCAACACTAAAAGTGACGAGAGCGTCAGCATCGTCGCCAAAGAAACGTTCAAGCTTCATGACTTTCTTTTCTGCATACTTGTGAACATTCTCGGGCAGGCTTACTTTCTTTTCGGTGTACTGGAATCTCATAATTGCCGCTCCTTTCGTTGTGGACCACTTTCGTGTAGAGGAGTTCCTCCTCTTGGCTAAAGTATAGCACATTTTTATGCATATTGCAATAAAAATCTGTCGAACAGGCGGCGTTTTTAATGTATTTTATCCAGTAACATCACCGTTAGCAAACAAGTCCATCATTTCTTGCATCTCAAAACCGAAGAATCTTGCCAAAATGAGGAGATTTCTGGTACTTATGCTCTTCTTTTTACCTGTCAGGACACTGCGCAAAATTCCTGCATCAATGCCCGTCTGACGCGAGAGTTCAGCGGCTGTGATGTCGCGCTCTGCCACCCACTGCGTCATCAGGCGCGCGGCATGCTCATAATTACGCATTGTCTTTCTTCTCCGCTTCGCTGATGAGTTCAGTCATAATGGTGCGGTACAGGCTCTCTGCTTTTTTGCGGAATGCACGCTCAAGCGATTGCGCCTGCCTGCGGCTCGGAGCATTGAGTTCGAGTTTCATGAGCGTTTCCACGCCGTCATTGAGTTCCAACTACAGCATGCAGCTGCCGCTTTCCTGCTCGGCAATCTGCGCGCCGATGAGATTGCCGCGGCGCGTCTGTGCATTAAATGCCGCAACAGCCGCCTTGGCTCTTTGCATGACGGGATAGGCAATTGAGTCCTCCGTGACCTCACAGGCCTCTTTTCCCTTTTCCGTAATCACAAAACGGTCTTTTTCCAGTTCCTGCAGATGTCCTGTGCCGACCATTTGCGGCACGGCAATGCTTACATCAAAATAACTCAGTTTGTCATCCTGAAAGCAGAGCTCATAGATTTTCTGCAGGCTGAGCGGATACTCCGCTCTGGACGCGACATAGAGGACGAGGACTTTGACATCCAACATATCCCGAATAAATCCGCGTTCTTCCATCTTCCCACTCCAATCGATAACTTTTCTCTTTTTCCGCATTATAGCACAAACCACCAACAAAACACAAGACTTGGCCGTGCAACACATTTGTTGGCAGAATTTACAGCTTGAATTTTTCCACGCATTGGCTTAAAAAGAAAGCGAAGGAGGTACTACCATGAAAAGAAAAATCTTCGCAATTCTACTGACCCTGGTAATCGCCGTCAGCGCCATCGTGCCAAGCTATGCCATCAGCATCAGCCCGTCTACGATTCGGCATCTGCTTTGCAGGCTGAACATCTGCTCGTTCTGTCTGCCATCGGGCGATACAGAGCAAGCACCCGAGGATAAGCCTGTGGACACACCCGAGGAATCTCCCGAAGATATCCCCGAGAACAAGCCCGAAGAATTGCCCAACAAGCCGAATGTCCCCGACGAGATGCCCGACGAACCGTCCGAGGATGAACCCTCTGTTCAGCCCGACACGCAGGGCGTGCACGCCTTCGAGGCAGAAGTTGTTGAACTGGTCAATAAGGAGCGTGCAAAAGTTGGTCTTCAGCCGCTTTCCATCCGCGCTGACCTTTGCCGGTATGCACGTGTAAAGTCTGAGGACATGCGCGCAAATGGTTATTTCAGCCACAACAGCCCCACCTATGGCTCGCCGTTTGATATGATGCGTTCGTTTGGCATTACATATCGCACCGCCGGTGAGAATATTGCCATGGGATACAGTACGCCCGAGGCTGTCGTTGCCGCGTGGATGAATTCTCCCTCGCATCGCGAGAACATCCTCTCGTCTTCGTATACGCACATCGGCGTTGGCTTTGTCGCAAACGGCGGCTATTGGACACAGTGGTTCCTGGGTTAACCCAGCCACAAATATATAGAAAAACGCAAACCCTCCTTCCCTGCCCTTCGGCAGGGTTCTTTTTTTCGCAGATGAGAACCCCGCAGCATACAATGATACAGGAAAGAAGGGATGTTATGCAGCAACAGATTGCCGTCGTTGGCGGCGATGCACGCCAGTGTTATCTTGCGCAGGCATTGGAGCAAAGCGGTTTTTCCGTATCATGCTTTGAGGTGCCAAACCTTGAAAATACGCACAGCGCACTACAGGATGCCCTTGCCCATGCAGATGTGCTTGCTCTGCCGATGCCTGCACTCAAAACGCCTGAACGAATTATATCGACATACAGTGACGGTATAGAACTAAAGGCCGTGTTGGACGCACTTGCGCGCGAGTGCATGATTTTTGGCGGCGCGCTTCAAAAAGCAAAACCCATTCTCAAACAATACCCACAACAGGTGCACGAGTACCTTGATGACGAAGCTCTAACTATCTCCAACGCCGTTCCGACGGCGGAAGGGGCGATTCGCATCGCGATGACACAGATGCGCAAGACCTTGTGGCAAAGCAATTGCCTGGTTATTGGCTTTGGTCGCATCGGCAAAGCGCTCGCAACGCGCCTGCAGGCATTGGGAGCGGATGTCACCGTCACAGCAAGAAAACCTGCAGATTTTGCTCTGGCATCGTCCATGGGACTTTGTCATGACCGCACAGGTATGTATCTGCGTGGGCTTGATTATGACTGCATCTTCAACACTGTCTGCGCGCCGATTTTAAGCGCCGAGCAATTCGGATGCATCCGATGCCCCATCATTGAACTGGCATCGAGCCCAGGCGGGCTCGCCGCAGATGCGCCGCAACCGCCGAATTACATAAAAGCGCCGGGACTGCCGGGAAGATTCACGCCACAAACTGCCGGTTACCTGCTCCATGATATGATTATCCGAACTTTGCGCGTAAAGGAGGCTGTATGCAAACAGTAAAACTTGGTTTTGCCATGTGTGGCTCGTTCTGCACCTTCAAGCCTGTGCTCGATGAACTTGAACACCTGCACGATACATATCCCGATATTCTCCCAATTATGTCCGCCGCAAGTTATGAAACCGACACCCGCTTTGGCACAGCGGAATCCTTCCGCGCACGCATGCGGGAAATCTGCGGACGCGAGATTGTGCATACAATCGCGCAGGCAGAGCCAATAGGGCCAAAGAAACTGCTCGATCTGCTCGTGATCGCCCCCTGTACAGGAAATACGCTTGCCAAACTCGCAAACGGCATTGCGGACACTTCTGTCACCCTCGCGGCAAAAGCGCATTTGCGAAATGAAGCGCCCATCGTCATTGCCGTTTCCACCAACGATGCGCTGTGCGGAAATGCCGAGAACATCGGCAAACTCATGGCGCGCGGGCATTATTATTTTGTCCCCATGCGCCAGGACGCGCCGCACGGCAAACCGCGCTCGGTAGTCGCGGACTTCTCACGCATTGTCGATACTGTCCGCTTTGCGC
>JAZUCN010000003.1:0-2904 GCA_045639205.1 Oscillospiraceae bacterium
GCAGTGCGGAAAAGCATCAGGTCATGGAGATGACAAAGCGCCTTTTGAAAATGGATAAGGTTGCAAGACCCGATGATGCGGCAGATGCGATTGCCATCGCGCTGTGCCATGCGCGCAGTACGACGTCACTGCTCAGCCGCGCGGGCTATCTCGGATAAAGGAGCATCAGGATGTTTTATTATCTGAACGGAACAATTACGATGATCGACGGCTTGCTCGCTGTTGTCGACTGCGGCGGCGTGGGCTATGCCTGCCGCACGACAAACTATACGCTTTCGTCGCTGCAGGTTGGAAAGCCTGCGAGGCTTTTTACATACTGCAACATCAAGGAAGATGCGTTTGATATTTACGGCTTTTCTTCGCGTGAGGAGCTGTCTTGTTTTGAGATGCTGCTTGGCGTTTCGGGCGTCGGTCCGAAAGCCGCGCAGGCGATTTTGTCCGTTGTGACGCCCGACCAGTTTACGTTGGCGGTGATGACGCAGGATGACAAGACACTGACAATGGCGCAGGGCGTGGGCAAGAAGATGGCGCAGAGAATTTTGCTGGAACTGAAGGACAAGATCGGCGCGCAGGAGTTCGCGTCCAACGCGGGGGCGCAGAATTTTGCGCCTGCGGCGGTCAGCAGCGGGAAACTTGCCGAAGCAACGGCGGCGCTTGCCGCGCTCGGGTATTCTCAAGGCGAGATCGGGCATGTGCTCAAGGGCGCAGATCTGGAAAATATGAGTGTGCAGGAGATTGTCCGTCAGGCTTTGCGCGCGATGGTCAAACAGTAAGGAGGCGGCACGATGAGTCTTGATTTTTCTCAGGAATATGAGGCGCCAATCGTCACGACGAGTCTGACGCCGATGGACGAGGCGGAAGTGAGCCTTCGTCCGCGGACGCTGGATGACTACACAGGTCAGGAGAAGGCAAAGGGCAACCTGTCGGTCTACATTGAGGCGGCAAAACGGCGCTCGGAGTCGCTTGACCATGTGCTGTTATATGGCCCTCCGGGCCTTGGTAAGACGACGCTTGCGGGCGTTATTGCCAATGAGATGGGCGTGAACATCCGCGTGACATCGGGTCCTGCGATTGAAAAGGCAGGCGATTTGGCGGCGCTTCTGACGAATCTTAACGCGGGTGACATTTTGTTCATTGACGAGATTCACCGCCTCAACCGCGCGGTGGAGGAAATCCTCTATCCTGCGATGGAGGACTATGCTATTGACATCATCATCGGCAAAGGGCCGTCAGCCAACTCGATTCGGCTGGATCTGCCGAAGTTTACGCTCATTGGCGCGACCACAAGAGCGGGTCAGCTTTCAAGCCCTCTGCGCGACCGCTTTGGCGTGCAGTTGAGACTGGAACTTTACACGAAAGAAGAACTCGCGCGCATTGTTTCGCGCTCGGCGACACTTCTTGGCATTGAGATTGCGCCCGAAGGAGCACTCGAGATTGCCTCGCGTTCGCGTGGAACGCCGCGTATTGCAAACAGACTTTTGCGCCGTGTGCGCGATTTCGCGGAGATTTATCACGATGGTGTGATTACGAAGGAAGCGGCAGAGCACGCGCTTGGCAGGCTTGAGGTTGATGCGCTCGGTCTTGACAATGTCGACAGACGCATGCTCGGCTCGATTATCCGCCACTATAGCGGCGGCCCTGTGGGTCTTGAAACACTGGCGGCGACGATTGGCGAGGAGGCTATTACGCTGGAAGATGTTTACGAGCCGTATTTGATGCAGATTGGTTTTTTGACGCGCACGCCGCGCGGCAGATGCGTGACGGCGCTGGCGTATGAGCATTTGGGCATTGCCTATGAGGGCGATGCGCAGTCAGAACAGCTTCGGTTTTAAGGAGGAGCAATATGGGAAGATTATTTGGTACGGACGGCACCCGCGGTGTTGCCAACCAGGAACTTGACTGTATGCTTGCATACCGCGTGGGTCAGGCGGCCGCGATTTGCTTCAAAAAGGAAGAGGGCCACAAGCCGTTTGTGGTCATCGGCAAGGACACGCGCATTTCTTCGGATATGTTGGAAGCGGCACTGATTGCAGGCTTGACCGCCTGCGGTTGCAGTGTGGTGAAACTCGGCGTTGCGCCGACGCCTGCTGTGGCGTATTTGACTGTTGAACTCAAGGCGGATGCGGGCGTTGTGATTTCCGCTTCGCACAATCCGTATGAGCACAACGGCATCAAACTCTTCTCGAGCGAGGGTTTTAAACTTAACGATGAACTCGAAGAGAAGATGGAAGACCTGATTCTGAGCGAGGGTGCGCTTCCTGTCTGCACGCATGGCGAACTTGGCAGAATCAAAGAGGGAAGTGCGCTTCTTGAAAAGTACATTGACCATCTGGCAAGCACGATCGCACCGCTTGCACCGATGAAGGTGCTCTTCGACTGCGCCAACGGCGCATCGAGCGCGACGGCAAGACGCCTGTTTGGCAAGTTTGATATTCAGGCAGATTTTATCCATGAGAGTCCCGACGGCATCAACATCAACAACGGCTGCGGTTCGACACATCTGGAAGTGCTTTCCGCACGCGTGAAAGAGGGCGGCTATGACCTCGGCCTCGCGTTTGACGGCGACGCTGACAGATGCCTTGCTGTGGATGAAAACGGCGAAGTGATTGATGGCGACCAGATGATGGCGGTCTGCGCGGCGGCCTTGACTGCGCAGGGCAAACTCAAAGGCAACGGCTTTGTTGCAACGGTCATGTCCAACATCGGTTTACATAAGTATTGCAAGGAAAAGAATCTGCGCCTGCTTTGCGCGAAGGTCGGTGACCGCAACGTGCTGGAGATGATGCAGAAAGAGGGTATGTGCCTGGGTGGTGAGCAGTCGGGTCATGTCATCTTCCTGGAATATATGCCCACAGGTGACGGCGAGTTGGCGGCTTTGCAGTTTATGTCGATATTCTTGAGCTT
>JAZUCN010000004.1:0-4849 GCA_045639205.1 Oscillospiraceae bacterium
CAAGGAAAACGAGCAGTGGCTCTCCGACCTCACCCCGGACGACGCGCGCCGTTATATCGACGAAGGGCAGTTCGCCCCCGGCTCGATGCTGCCGAAGGTGCAGGCCGCTGTACAGTTTGCAGAGTCAAAGCCCGGCCGCACCGCACTCATCACGCTTCTTGAAAAAGCGCGCGACGGCATCGCCGGCAAAACCGGCACCGCCATTCATCAGTAAGCACTTATCAAAGCACGGCATGCACACGCATGTCGTGCTTTTTTCTGCGCATCGTTGCCTTTTGCTGATTTTTTCGCTACAATACGCTCAAGAAAGGAGGGCTGCTGATGACCCTGCGCTGTACCTGCACGCGCGCGTGCACTCTGTATGCACTTTTGCGCCGCGAACTTGGCATGTCGAGCACACTCATCTCCCGCGTCAAATGGCAAAACGCGCTGTTCGTCAACGGACAGCCCGCCCATACCAACCATCCCCTGCAAGCGGGTGACGAAGTCACCGTCGAGCTTCGCGAAGTGGCCGAGGGTTATGACCCCGAGCCGATGGATTTGCATATCCTCTACGAGGACGATTTCCTCATCGCGCTGGATAAACCCGCAGGCATGCTCATGCACCCCTCTCCCAGCCGCAATTCGGGCACACTGGCAAACGGTCTGCTCAATTACTATCAAAAAACCAATCAACCCTGCGCCGTGCACCCTGTCTCGCGCCTTGACCGTGATACGTTCGGCGTGGTTTTGCTTGCAAAATCGGCACATGTGCACGCAAAATGCTGTGCGCTTCACCGCGAGGGCAAAATTCAGAAAACCTACCACGCCTCTGTATTCGGCGCGCCCGAAACCCCGGACGGCATTTGGGATTTCCCCATCGCGCGCGTAGGCGGTGGAAGCCTGCTTCGCATGATCAGCCACGACGGGCAAAGCGCTAAAACGAGCTACCGCGTGCTGAAAACAGGCAAAGAGTCCTCACTTTTGGAGCTTCACCCGCTCACAGGCCGCACGCACCAACTGCGCCTGCATTGCCTGCACGCAGGCATCCCCATTTTGGGCGACCCGCAGTATTGCACTGAGGCATCGAAGGAATTTTCAGCACAATTCGCCCTTCCCCATCAGCAATTATGCGCCACACGCCTGGAACTCCCCCACCCCATGACAGGCGAAATGCTGTGCATCACTTCTGCCCAACAGGTTTTCTTCCCAAAGAAGTGATTTTTCGCCAAAAAGCAGAAAAATTTTCCCCAAACTGCTTGAGTCCCACGCACCTTGGGTGTATACTGTATGTGTATTATATTGGAAAGTATGCGGTTTATCGCAAAATGGAGGTTACATACATGTTTACCAAACTCATTAACGCTCTGAACACCACCCGCCGCACCATCGTCTTCACCGAAGGCCCCGATGCCCGTATCCTCGAGGCAGCAAGCCGCCTGCTCAAAGAAGACCTGATGGACGTAATTCTCGTCGGTAACGTCGAAGAAGTCAAAGCCAACGCCGAAAAGGGCGGTTTCTGCATCTGCAAGGCACAGATTCTTGACCCTGCCACCTATGAAGGCATGGACGAAATGGTCGCAAAGATGGTCGAGCTCCGCAAGGGTAAGATGTCCGACGAAGAATGCCGCGCGGCTCTGTCGAAGGGCAACTACTTCGGCACGATGCTCGTCAAACTGGGCAAGGCAGACGCCCTGCTCGGCGGCGCTACGTATTCCACCGCTGACACGGTTCGTCCTGCTCTGCAGCTGATCAAGACCAAGCCCGGCGCAAACCTCGTCTCTTCCTGCTTCATCATGACCCGTGATTTCGGCGATGAGGCTCTGAAGAAGATTTGCATGGCTGACTGCGCCATCAACCTCAGCTACGAAGACACCCTCGACAAAGAAGGCAATGTCAAGGTTTCCGGCGCACAGAAACTGGCAGAAGTCGCTGTCGAGTCCGCTCGCACCGCAGAGTTCTTCGGCATCGAGCCGAAGGTCGCTATGCTGAGCTTCTCCACCAAGGGTTCCGGCAAGGGCGGCACGGTCGCTCTGTCTGCAGAGGCTACCAAGATTGCACAGGAACTCGCTCCCGAATATGCCATCGACGGCGAAATGCAGTTTGACGCTGCAGTCTCTCCCACGGTCGGTCAGCTGAAGTTCCCCGGCTCGAAGGTCGCAGGCTACGCCAACACCTTCGTATTCCCGCTCATCGAAGCAGGCAACATCGGCTACAAGATTGCCCAGCGCCTCGGCGGCTACGATGCTTACGGCCCGATCCTGCAGGGTCTGAACGCACCCATCAATGACCTCTCCCGCGGCTGTAATGCTGACGAGGTCTATACCATGGCCATCATCACCGCAGGCATGGCATAAGATATTTTCGCTACATACTCTTGGGGGACACCGTCGTGTCCCCCAAAGTTCTGTCTGTTTTGGAGTCAATATGAAACTGAAAAAACTCTTTGGTGACCGCTATTTTTGGAAACTCGTGGCAAAACTCGCCATCCCCGTCTCCATCCAGAACGTGCTGACAAGCTCGTTCCAGTTGGTCGACACCATGATGGTCTCGCGCCTCGGCGATGTGACGCTGTCGGCTGTCGGCATGGCAGCGCAGTGGGGCTGGCTTGCAACCCTGCTTGGCTTCGGTCTGTGCTCGGGCATGTCCGTGTTCGTCTCGCAGTATTGGGGGGTCAAAGACCATAAGGGGATCCGCCGCGTGCTCGGCATCGGCATCCTCTCGGCACTTGTACTGACCTTGAGCTTCACCGCCGTTGCCCTTTTTGCCCCGCAGTTTGTCATCCGCCTGTTCAATCAGGACCCAGCCGTTGTCGAGGCAGGCTGTAAGTATCTGACCATCGTCTGCCTTTCCTACCCCGCCGTCACACTGACAAACGTGCTTGCAACCGTTCTGCGTAATACAGAGCGCGTCAAACTGCCGATGTACGTCGCCGCCATCACCACTGTCGTCAACGCCGTGGTCAATTACGGTCTCATCTTCGGCAAACTCGGCATGCCCGAACTTGGCGTGCAGGGCGCGGCAATCGCCACTTGTGTCTCCTCGTGGCTCGGTCCTGTCCTTCTGCTTATCTTCTCGTGGTTTGAAAAGAATCTGCTCGTCGGTCCTGTCAAAGACCTTTTCGCATTCAACCGAAGCAACCTCTCGGCATTCTTCTCCCGTGCGCTTCCCGTTGTCTTTAACGAAGGTCTTTGGGCGCTCGGCACGATTGTGCTGAATATGATTTATTCCAACCAGGGCTACGAATATTACGCAGGCATCACCATCTTCCGCACCTTCTCCGACCTTGCCTTTGCCTTCTATGTTGGCCTCGGCAACGCCTGCGTCATCATGGTCGGCAAATCCATTGGTCGTGGCAGAATCCGCATTGGTCTTGACGATGCAACGCGCTTTACCATTCTCGCACCGCTGTTGGGCCTGATTATCGGCAGCCTTTGCATCATCTTCCGCAACCCGCTTATCGCGATTTTCGCAACAGGCAGTAACCTTTCGGCAATCACGCTCGAAACAGCCCTCGCCGTCACAGTCTTCTGCTCGTGCGAAATCTGCTTCCGCAATATTCCGTACATCCACGTTGTCGGTGTCTTCCGCTCGGGTGGCGATACCCTGCGCGGCATGGTCTATGACCTCGCAAGCCTTTGGCTTATCGGCATCCCCCTTGCATTTCTTTCCGCCAATGTCCTGCATCTGCCGTTCATCTTCGTCGTTGCCGCGGCATACCTTGGTGAGGATATCCCCAAATGCATCCTTTGTATGCGCCATTTCCTCAGCCGCCGCTGGCTTATGCCCGTCACGCCTGAAGGGCGCGCAGGTCTGGAAGCCTTCCGGCATGAAGAGGCCGAACCTGACCGATAATCTTTCAGAAAAAGAGGCAATGCGCCCTGCATTGCCTCTTTTGTTTTTAAAAACTTTCCCTTGCTTTTTTGGGCATAACCCTATATAATTGTGTTAGTGTTTTGTTCGCGTACATTTGTCCGCGTTCGAAAAACACCCACATCCGCAAATTTGAGGAGGAAACATCATGAAAAAGATTATCGCTCTGGCTTTGGTTCTGGTCATGGCACTGTGCCTGTTCACGGGCTGTGCCGCAAAGGAAACCGGTTCCGATGCAGCAGACACCATCCGCGTCGGCGTTTTTGAGCCGATGACTGGCGACAATGGCGCTGGCGGCAAGCAGGAAATTCTCGGCATGCAGTACGCGCAGTCCGTCCAGCCCACCGTTGAGATTGGCGGCAAGACCTACAATGTCGAGCTCGTCATCGTCGACAACCGCACCACCGCTGAAAACGGCCCCTCGGCAGCAGCTGAGCTCATCAACAAGGACGTTTCCATCGTTCTCGGCTCCTATGGCTCCGGCGTCTCCATGGCAGGCGGCACCGTCTTTGCTGAAGCAGGCATGCCCGCTCTTGGCACTTCCTGCACCAACCCGCAGGTCACCGCTGACTGCGAAGTTTACTTCCGTCTGGCGTTCCTCGATCCGTTCCAGGGCACCGTTCTTGCAAACTATGCCTACAATGAACTGGGCGTAACCACTGCTTACACGCTGGCAATGCTCGGCTCGGACTATGACCAGGGTCTGGTCTACTACTTCAAGGAAGCTTTCGAAGGCCTCGGCGGCACCGTCATCTCCGAAGACTTCCCCGAAGGCAGTGCAAACTTCGTCTCCTACGTCAACAATGCCAAGGCAGCTGACGCAGGCGTCATCTTTGCTCCTGTCTCCATCAACTACGCACAGCTGATCGTGGAAGCTTCCGCTGCACAGGGCTACGAAGGCGCTCTGCTCGGCTCCGATACCTGGGATAACAACAAGGTCATCGAGGCTGCCACCGGCAAGGATATCCGTTGCTTCGTTACCACCTTCTATCAGGAA
>JAZUCN010000005.1:0-9105 GCA_045639205.1 Oscillospiraceae bacterium
TATAGTGTTGCGATTAGACCATAAAAAAGACACCCCGTCGGGGTGTCTTTTCTTTTATCCATCCACAGGCTCGTACGAGGTCTTGTACTTATGCGGTGTGACGCCCACGCATTGCTTAAAGCACTTGATAAAATACGAGCAGTCGCCAAAACCCGCCTCATACGCGGCATAAGTCACCGACTCGCCCGCCTCCAAAAGCTGCTTGGCAAGCGCGATTTTTTGCGTGCGCAGATATTCGCTCAGCCCAACACCGATGTGGCGCGAGAAGAGAGAGGATAGATAGGGGAGCGAGACATGAAATGTCTGCGCCAGTTCGCTGACAGAACCAATCTGCCGCAGATTATCATTGATGTAGCGCAGAATGTCATGCAGAAGCCGCGGAAGCTGCGCGGGGATCTCGTGCTCGGGCGCGGTCTGCTGCGTTTGACGCGCCTCGTTGAGGATGCACAAAAACTGCGTCAGAAGCGAAAACAGCGCAAAATCCTGCGATTCGCCATCGGTCTGCGTGCAGAGCTTGCTCATCTTCTTCAAAAGTGTATAAGCCTGCAGCCAGTTATTCTTTTCCAGATGCAGCAGAGCCCCGCGCCCATCGCTTGCCTGCAGAAG
The DNA here is from genome assembly GCA_045639205.1 of Oscillospiraceae bacterium. Taxonomy (GTDB): domain Bacteria; phylum Bacillota; class Clostridia; order Oscillospirales; family Oscillospiraceae; genus CAG-170. The sequence continues at coordinate 607 of JAZUCN010000005.1, forward strand.
CAGCGCAAGCGGGTCAAAGGAAAATGCGCGGAATACGCCAGAGGGAAACAGCAGATAAAAGCGCTCATACTGGCAGGCGGACTTGAGCACCGCAGAGTGCACTTCGTGCGGAGAAATAAACAGAATATCGCCCTGCTGCAGAGAGTAGTAGCGATTTTCCACGATGTAGTCTGCGTTTCCTGCAATGTAAACGTAGATTTCTATGTAGTTGTTGTTCAGATGCAGCTTGTGACTTTGCGCGTCATCAAAGGAGCTCGCGTGCGTAAACGTGATGGCATCCAGGTCTGTAAACGCGCGGATTTGCCTGCGATAATGGAACGATTTCAAGCCCATTTCTCCTTCACATTTTGTGGAAATTCGACAACACATTAAAAGATTACGATTTTCGGATAAAATAATCCTATAAATCAGTTGGTTTTTATTATATCATGGAAATAACCAAAAAACAATGGAGGAAAATTTATGTATATTTCCGTATTCACCGACGAACTGCACAAGGAAGTAACCGAGGTCCTGCCTATTTATGCCGATTGGGGCATGGAATATGTGGACTTCCGCGGCCTTGTCAACGGCATGCCCATCGAAAAGCAGACTCCCCAGCAGCTCAAGGACCTGCGCGCACAGCTTGACGGCCTCGGCCTCAAGACCGCTGTTCTGCAGTCCTCGCTGTGTAAGTTCCATCTGCCCGATGAGGATACCGTCAAGCTCGAACAGCAGAAGCTCGAAGGCATTATCCGCGCCTGCGACGCGCTCGACTGCAACATGGTCCGTTCGTTCAACTTCTGGCAGTATCCGCAGACCGATCCGCGCTGCGGCGAGCTGGCAATGCGCCCCGACATGCTCTCGCGCGTTCTGGAAATGTACTATCCCATCGCCAAGCGTGCCCAGGAAGCAGGCCTGATCCTCGGCTTTGAAAACTGCGGCCAGACGCCCGATGAAGCTATCGCTGTGCTCGAAGCACTCAATGTTCCCGGCTGGGGTCTTGCATGGGACGTTTCGAACATGTTTGAATACCTGCCCGAAGCACAGGGTGACTGCATCGAATACTTCACCAAGGCACTCAAGTATGCCAACATGCTGCACGTTAAGTGCCGTGGCGTCCTGCCCGAAATCGACTGCAAGAAGGTTCCCTGGGATCGCGTCCTGAAGGGTGCCGCTGTTACGGGCAAGAACATGCCTGTCTCCATTGAAACCCACCTGCCCGCAGGCACCAACCTCACCTGCGAAGAGGCAACCAAGCGCTGCTATGACTACCTGAAGAGAGTTTGGCCCGCATCGGCTCCTGCCGATATGCAGACGGCTCTTTCCGTCAAGCAGTACTTTGACCGTCCCTACCGCGACAACCCCGTCAAGATGGTTGTTGTCGGTCTTGGCATGGGCAAGAACCGCTGCACGCAGATCACCGAAACCTGCGGCATCGAGCTTGCAGGCGTCTGCGATCTGAACCCCGAAAAGGCAAAGGAAGTCGGCGAACAGTTCGGCGTTCCCTACACCACTAACCTCGAAGACTATCTCAACGATCCGTCCATCGAAGCGGTTTACGTTGTCACCCCGACCGGCACGCATTGCGACGTTGCCGAGCAGTGCCTCAACGCAGGCAAGCACGTGCTTGTCACCAAGCCCATGGACGCAAACTATCAGCGCTGCGAAGAGCTCATCAAGATGGCAGAAGAAAAGGGTCTGCTGCTTGGCTGTGACTTCGACCTGCACTTCCGCGGCCCGCTGAAGGAACTGGAAAAGGCAGTTGCAGACGGCTTCTTCGGCAACCTCAAGTGCGCAAACACCATCCTCAATGTTCGTCGTACCGATGAGTACTACAAGGAAAATGGCGGCTGGCGCGGCACTTGGGCACTCGATGGCGGCGGTGCGCTGAGCAACCAGGGCATCCATGAGATCGACCGCCTGATGCGCGTGTTCGGCATGCCCGACTATGTCCGCTGCTCGATGGCAACGCAGTCGTTCGACATTGAAGCAGAAGACTACGGCAATGCCGAATGGAAATACGACAACGGCATGCGCGTGCGCATTTTCGCAACCACGTCCTATCCCGTTGCAACCTGGTACACCCGTATTGAAGCTTATGGCGACAAGGGTGCATACCTGCTGACCGGCGGCGGTCCCGAAGGCGAACATACCTACTGGTATCAGGACGGCAAGTGGACTGAGAATTCTCCGTATCCGACCAAGAAGGAATGGAACCAGGCGGCAGACAACTTCGCAAACGCCATCCGTACCGGCGATCCGCTCATCGTCCGCACCTCCGAAGGCCGCGACGCTCGCTATCTGCTTGACATGATGTACAAGAGCGCAAAGACCGACGAAGGTTGGGTCAAGATCGAAAAGTAAACACTGGGCACCCAAGTGTGCACGGAGGAACAAACATGCAAAGCTTTATTACAGAGGTCCAGCGATTTTCGCTGCATGACGGCCCGGGCATCCGTACAACGGTGTTCTTCAAGGGCTGCAACATGCGCTGCAGCTGGTGCCATAACCCCGAAACGCTTTCCCCCAAGCCCGAACTGATGTTCTATGAAACCAAGTGTATCGGCTGTGGGGCATGCTTCAAGGCATGCCCCACGGGCGCGCATAAAGTTGTAGACGGCAAGCATGTCATCGACCGCGAAAGCTGCACCAACTGCGGCAAATGCGCAGAAGTCTGCTACGCAGAAGCACTGGTGCTGTGCGGCAAGCCGATGAATGTGGATGCAATCATGAACGAAATCCGCCAGGATAAGCTCTATTACGAAACATCGGGCGGCGGCGCGACGTTCTCGGGCGGCGAGGTGCTGTGCAATCAGGCGGCAGTTGCAGAACTGATCGATGCCTGCCAAAAAGAGGGCATCCAGGCCGCGATTGAAACAAACCTCAGTTTCCCGTTTGAAAGCATCTGCGAGTTTTTGAAGAAGCCCGATCTCATCATGTGCGACCTCAAGCTGTTTGATGATGAGATGCACCGCGAATATACGGGCGTGTCCAACGCGCATGTGCTCGAGAATATCGCAAAACTCGATACGCTGAACAAACCCTTCATCGTCCGCACACCGCTCATTCCGGGTGTGACGGATACGGAGGAAAACATCGCACAGATCGCGCGCTTCTTAAAGCCGCTTAAAAACCTTGTGCGTTATGAACTTCTGAACTTCAACCCCCTCGGCGCAGGCAAGTATGACTCGCTTGAGCGCGACAATGCCCACCGCGAGCAGAAGCCGCTCGATGATCAGACTCTGCAGACACTGGCAGATATCGCCTCGCGTGAGGGTGTAAAGGTCAAGGTGATGTAAATGAGTAAAATTCATCTGATTAACGAATATGCACCCGACGCGCGCTTTGACTATGATAAGCGCATTGCACTTCTGCGCGAGCGCAAGGTCAGCCAGACGGCGGAAAAAGCCGCACTCGGCGGCGCGGATGAGGACGATTACGGTCTGATCGTGCAGGACGAGTTTGACTTCAAACTTGAGCCGAATCATCCCAACGGTTCGATTTACGGCTACGAGGCTTGGACGAAGAACTACTGCCGCCTGCTCGACACGCATCCGCTGTACTGCGACCCGCTCGATGCATTCGTCGGCAAGGGATTCCTGTTCCTCGAGCGTCTGCGTCCGAAGGAGCACAAGTGGAACCCCGATTATCCCTATGATGATCTGAAGGTCATCTTTGAAAAGTACAATATCATCTCGGGTATTGATAACTGCCACCACTTCACGCCCGATATCATGATCGGCTACCGTCTCGGTTGGGGCGGTATCCTCAAGGAGCTTGAAGAAGAGAAGCAGAAGCATGATGAGAGCCACGCGCTGTTCTATGACAGCGAAATCGCTGTTGTCAAAGCTATCATCCGCTTCTTGACGCGCATGGTCTCGGAGATTCGCCGTCTTGCAGAGCAGGAGCAGAATCCCCAGCTCAAGCAGAATCTCATTGAGATGGCAGACACGAACGAGGCCATCATCGAAGCGCCTCCTGCAACGTTTAAGCAGGCTGTGCAGTGGATGTGCTGGTTCAGCATGCTCTCGCGTACATACAACCGCGGCAGTTCGGGCGGTCAGCTCGATGAAATGCTCAAGGAATACTATGAGCGCGATACCAAGGCTGGCATCCTCACTGATGAAGATGCGGTATTCTATCTGGCATGCCTGTTCCTGCAGGACAGCCGCTACTTCCAGCTTGGCGGTCCTGACGAGAACGGCGAGGATATGAGCTCGAAAATCTCGTGGCTGTGCCTCGAGGCAGCAGATAAGATCAACATCGCCTGCAACCTTACCGTGCGCGTGCACGATAAGATGGACGAGGAGTTCTTCCGCGCCTCGGTCGGCTACCTGTTCAAAAACAAGCAGGGCTGGCCGCGCTATTCCTCTGACAATGCGCTTGTTGACGGCTTTATGCGCTGTGGCTACTCGAGAGAACTCGCGCGCAGACGCGTCGCGGCAGGCTGTCACTGGATGTGCATCCCTGGCATGGAATACACCATGAATGACACTGTCAAGATTAACCTGCTCAAGGTCTTTGAGGTGTCTTACCGCGAGATGATGCAGGGCGCAGAGCACACGACCGACCGCCTTTGGGAACTGTACAAAAAGAACCTCAAAGAGGCCGTCGATGCTACGGGCAACGGCATCATGCACCATCTGAAGTATCAGTCCAAGAGCCAGCCCGAATTGATTCTCAATCTGTTCCAGCATGGTCTTGTGAAGAAGGGCGTCAACATTACAGACGGCGGCGCGAACTTCTATAACATGTGCGTTGACGGCAGTGGTATTGCCGTTGTGGCTGACAGCTTTGCTGCCTGCGCCCAGCGCATTGACCGCGAAAAGAAGATCACCTACGAAGAACTCACCGCCCACCTCGATGCCAACTTCGAAGGCGAAAACGGCGAGTACATCCGCCAGATGCTCCAGCACAGCGAGCGCTACGGCGGTGGCAATACGCTCGGCGATGAATGGGCTGTTCGCGTGAAGGATTTGTACACGGAATTGGTGCGCGACCTTGTTCGTCAGCACCCGGGCATCAACTTCATCCCCGGCTTCTTCTCCTGGTCTAACACCATCATGCTCGGCAAGAGCGTTGCCGCAACGCCCAACGGCAGAAAGGCGTATGACCCCATCAACCACGGCGCGAACCCCAACGGCGGCTTCCGCGCGGACGGTGCGGTCACCTCGATGTGCAACTCCATCGGCGCCATTCAGCCTGCCTACGGCAACTGCGCACCTGTGCAGCTGGAACTTGACCCCGGCATCGCGGGCGATCCCGAAGGTGTCGATAAAATGGCCGATATGATCAAGGCCATCCTTGCAAGCGGCAACACCCTGCTCAATATCAACATTCTGGATATCAATAAGCTGCTGGAAGCACACAAGGACCCGTCGAAGTATCCCGACCTTGTCGTGCGTGTTACGGGCTTTACTGCGTTCTTCGCGATGCTCTCGCCGCAGTTCCGTCAGTTAGTTGTCGACCGCGCTTTGTCGGTCAATGGAAATAAATTGGAGGATTAAATCATGAAAACTTTCGTATCTATGGAAACCGTCGATGTTACCAACCGCGTTGACCGCGCACTCGAGCTGCAGAAGGGCGAAATCCCCGGCGCAAGACCTGTGCACTATACCGTCACCGCTGGCAACACCCTGAACATGGCTGCTAACGCAGGCTACTACCACATCCTTATCCTCATCGAGGGCGAGGCTGACTTCATCTGCGACGGCAAGACCTATCATTACACCGAGCGCGTGACCTTCGTTCCGAGCGCAACGCAGAATCTCGACATCGTCGCAAAGACCGACCTGCAGATCCTCGAGATCCAGTGGGACATCTTCCCCGAAGACGAGCAGATGCTCGAAGAGTACAAGACCGAGTTCCCCGTGAACGTTCTGTACACCGAGTCGATCCAGTATGTCGACCGCAACAAGAGCGAAAAGACCATCAGCCGCATGATGATTCCGCAGCGCATCATTCCGCGCTTCTCCATCGGCTCTGATGAGTCCTACGGCCATGACATCGTCAAGTCCCTCGCACATCCGATGCTCGACCAGTTCTTCTTCAGCTTCCCCGAGAACGAGATGAACGTTCTGATCAACGGCGAGCCCATCCCCATGCTCGGCAACATCATCATGCACATTCCTCTGGGTGCTGACCATGGCGTTGAAGTTTTCGAAGGCAAGCACATGCACTACATGTGGATCGACTTCATGCCCGATAACGAGCTGGCTCTCAAGCGCCTGGACGACAGCCATCATCCCACCGGTCTGTGGCGTTCGTTCGACGAGGAAAAGAAATAATGCAAAAGCCGATTCGACTGTTGCCCGCCCGTGCCTGGCGCACGTATCTTGGCGGCAAGCTCATTGACAAACTTCACGGTGAGAAAGCCTGCGCAGACAGCAATTTCCCCGAAGAATGGCTGATGTCCACCGTCTTTGCAAGAAACGCAGGACGCGAGGATATCGTCGAGGGCATGAGCCAGACAGAAGACGGCACATTTCTCAAAGACCTGATTGATGCCGCGCCCGAGGAAATCCTCGGAGCGCGGCACAGCGCACGTTTTGGCGCGCAGACAGGTGTGCTGGTCAAGCTTCTTGACGCAGGCGAGCGCCTGACGGTGCAGGTACACCCGACGCGCGAGCAGGCAAAGCGCCTGTTTGATTCGCAGTACGGCAAGACCGAATGCTGGCATATCGTCGATGTGCGCGAAGACGGCCCCGAGAAAGCCTGCATCTACCTCGGCTTCCGCGAGGGTATCACGCGCGGGCATTGGCAGAAGCTCTTTGACGAACAGGACTTTGACGGCATGCTTGCCGCGCTCAACCGCATCGAGGTCAAAAAGGGCGAAACCTATCTCATCCATGGCGGTGTGCCCCATGCCATTGGCTTCGGCTGCTTCCTTGTAGAGATTCAGGAACCGACCGACCTCACCATCCGCGTTGAGCGCACCACGCCTGCAGGACTCAAAATTGCAGACTTCATGTGCCATCAGGGTCTTGGCTTTGAGAAAATGTTTGACTGCTTTGATTATGTTGGCTACGATGAGCCTGCGGCACTTGCCGCATGGAGAATTCCTGTGCGCACGTTGGAAAAGACCGCAGGCGCAGAGCGCGTGGAGCTTGTTGGCTACCGCGATACGCCGATGTTCTGCCTGCAGGCAGTTTCCGTCACCGAGAGCTATACCCTCGCACCCGAGGATGTTTTCCGCGGTCTGTATGTGCTCGAAGGAAGCGGTACGCTTGACGGCGAAGCAGTCCAGCAGGGTGACCAGTTTTTCCTGCCGGCAAATTGCGGACCTCTGCAGTTTACAGGCAGCATGAAGCTGATGCTTTGCTACGGCCCGCAATGTGAATAAGAGTAAAAGAGGAGAGGCGCAAATGAACAGAGAAATCACGCCGAAGAATATGGGCAGCTATGATGTCATCGTCGTTGGCGGCGGCATCGCAGGCGTAGCCGCGGCAGTATCTGCGGCACGAAACGGTCTGAAGACCATGCTCATGGAAAAGCAATGCAACCTCGGCGGTCTTGCAACGGTCGGCCTTATCAGCTGGTATGAGCCGCTTTGCGACGGCAAGGGCGAGCAGATGGTCTTTGGCATCGCGGAAGAACTCATCAAGCTCTCGTTCAAGCATGGTTTTGACAGTCTTGCCCCGCAATGGGGCGGCACCGAGCGCAGTTTTATGCGCCGCGACCGCTATGCAACGCGCTATTCTCCCACGATTTTCGCTCTGCTTCTTGATGAATATGTCAAGGAAAACGGAGTCGAGCTGCTGTTCGATACCTATGCGACCTATCCTGTTATGGAAGGCAATATCTGCAAGGGCGTCATCACCGAAAATATCGACGGCCGCGGCTTCTATGCCGCGCGCGTTGTCATTGACGCTACGGGCGATGCTTCTATCATGGATAGAGCGGGCGTGCCTTGTGTCATGGGCAAAAACTACATGACCTATGTCGCGCATGCCTTTGATAAAGAGGGCATTGAAGAATTCCAGCAGACGGGCAACATGTGGAAGTTCCGCGATTGGTGGAATTCGGGCAGCGATATGAACGGAAACGGACAGCCCGAAAACATGCCGCCCTGCGAGGTCAACAGCGCCAAAACAGTAACGGACTTTATGCTCATGGGCAAGCTCCGCATGCTCGAGAAAATCAAGCAAAAAGACCGCTACTCCTATGACCTCATGATGATTCCCACCATGCCCCAGTTCCGCACCATCCGCCGCATCGTCGGTGATACGGACTTCACAGCCGAAAATGGCAAGACCTACGAGGATTCCATCGGCTGGACGGGCGATTTCCGCCCCAAGGGCATCGGCAATCATTACCAGATTCCGCGCTCCGCGCTTTACAATTCCAACTTCCCGAACCTGCTTGCCGCAGGACGTATCATCTCCGCACCCGAAGGTGACGGCTGGGAAGTCGCGCGCGTCATCCCGACTTGCGCATTGACCGGCGAAGCCGCCGGCAACACCGCAAAAATGTGGATCGACAGCGGAAGAGCATAAAGAAAAGAAAAGAAAAGCAACT
>JAZUCN010000006.1:0-8541 GCA_045639205.1 Oscillospiraceae bacterium
TCGGAGGCCTCAATACCGACTTCGAAGAGCCACTGGATGATGCCGTGTGCTTCGATGCCGCCTGTAACCTGGTTCAGGACACCCGACATCGGAAGGTTAACAAGAATTGCGCCGAAGCCCATGGGCATGAGCAGTGCAGGCTCATAATCCTTGGCGATAGCGAGGTAAATCAGCACCGCGCCGACCACATACATAACGAGCTGCTGCCAGGTGATGGCAGTGATGCCCGAGACAAGAAAATCAAGACTCATAATATACCTCCATGCGTGCGGAAAAATTTCCCGCATAATAACATCTAAATATTAACACAACTTGAAAAAAGAAACAACTGCAAAATGAAAAATCTGCCTGCGTGAAGACGAGTTTTCGCTATGCGCGAATGGGAGCGGGATACTCGGTGGCTTCGTCACCTCGTGCGGCACGCCTTGCGGCTGCTTCACAGCCGAGGCTTTGCCTCCGTCTGCGCATTAAGGCTGTCTATAATTGGCAGAGCGGGATACTCGGCGACTTTGTCGCCTCGTGCGGCTGCACCGCAGATAAAGTTTCGCTTGCGCGAAACCGCGCTTTGCGCGTCTGCACCGCAGCCGTCGAACGTTGCTTCTCACCCAAACCTACCTTTACCAAAAGAAAAAACAGCCGCTTTTCAGCGACTGTTTTTCTTTTGGTGGAGATAAGCGGGATCGAACCGCTGACCTCATGACTGCCAGTCATGCGCTCTCCCAGCTGAGCTATACCCCCATCGGCGAGGGTTATTCTAACAGATGCATTGAAAAAATGCAAGTGTTTTCTCGCAAAAAAGTAAAAATCAGTTGGTAAAGTGCGTGTAAAGGTTGTAAATGGCAGAAACGATATAGAATCGGCGCATGCCAAGTTCGGAACTGGTAAATACCGAGTCGATCGTTCCGTCCGCGCGGGCGATGGCGTTCTGGAAGCACCAGACAAGCGCACAGCCCTCGTCCCAAGTGACGCTCGGATGCTGGGCGAGATACTGCGAAACGATATCGGCATCGACACTCGTGTCCGCGCCGCACATTGCCGCGTAGCGGTAGAGCGTCAGCGAGGTATCCTTGCGCCTTGCGGGCGTGAAGGAGTCAAAATGCCAAACGGCCTCGTTGACAAGTCCCTGCTCAAACGCCCATGCGACCGCAGGCGCGTATTTGCCTGTGATGGTGCGCGAGGAGTAGGACGATTCGTAGTTCTTGACGGAAACGGGCGGCTTTCCCTCGATGCGGTAGAGAATATCGAGCAGTTCTGCATAGGTGCAGGTCACATCAAAGCCAAACTTCGTCTCCGAAATCGCGTCCATATAGCCGTTCTGATACACATAATCGAGCGCGGAGAGCGTCATCAGTTCGGGAATGTCCGTGAACGGGTATTCCTCGAGGCGGTTTTGCGCGTCTGCCGCGCCGTAGATGGCGTGGGTGTAGTAGTCCGAACCGAGAACATCGATGGACACGCGGAAATCCGTCGCGATGCGTTTTTGCAGGGCTTCCACCGCCGATTGATGCGCGTCGGGCGCATCGGTAAAGGTTGTGAGTTTGCCCGTAGAGGTTTCAAAGGAAAAATCGCGGGTAATAAAGCTTTGGTCGCTGAGCACCGCGACATCGGATGCGTCTTCGCTGAGCACATCCTTGCCCACAAGCAGGCGCGAATCGTACGGCAGACCGAACAGATTGAGAATCGTCGGCAGGATATCGACCGTACTGCAGTAGGTGTCTACGGGAATCTGCAGACCGGGGACATAGCACAGAAAACTGCTGCGGTATTTTTCAAACGACTGCTCAACTTTGAAACCTGCAAGTTCGTCATACTGCTGCTGCGAAAGACCGTAGGGGTAGTGGTCACCTGTGAGCACGATGCAGGTCTTATCCGCAACACCCGCGTCCTCGAGTGCCTGCAGAAGATACTGCAGAGCATATTCCAGCTCCATGTTGCAGGCAATATAGGCCTTGACAGCTTCGCTGTACGGCAAATCCTGCACCACCGCGCGGTTCTTTGCGCTCATGGGGTTATCCCAGTCATACTGATAATGACCGCTGAAGGTCATATAATAGGCGCAGAAGCGCTCGCCCGATGACAGATAGTCATCGACCGACTCGCGCATCATATCCAAATCGGATGACGGCCAAAGAATTTCGATGTCAAGTCCGTTTGTTGCAGAGTAGAACTCGTAGCCCATGTTCGGGTGCGTGACATTGCGCGAGTAATATTCGCCCGTGTAGTTGTGGTAGGCATAGCACTTTGCGCCCTGCGCGCCCATGATGTTGCCAAGGCAGAACGGCAGGCTGTTTTTCTGCGAGGCGTAGAAGCTTGCGGTGGATTTACTGCGCGAGAGGTCGGGATAAAGACCTGTGCAGAAGGTGTATTCACCGTTGGTGGTATTACTGCCGTAACTGCCGTAGAAATTCTCAAAAATATAGCCGTTGGTGGCAAGTTCATACAGCGCGGGTGTGCGCTCTTTGTCAATGAGATAGGGGCTGAAGGATTCTGCGCAGATGGTGATGAGGTTGTAGCCCTCGAGCGCACCTGTGTGTTCGCTTTTGGCGGTGGGTGTCTGCGAGGCAAAGTAGGCATCGAGTTTTTTGAGCGTTTCGTCCTGCGTGCTCTGCGCAAGCGCGTCAAAGTCGATGTTGAGCATGTTGTAGCGCGCAAGGTCATCGCCAAGCTGTGCCTTCTCGCCTGCTGTATACTCGGCAGGCTCATCGTCCGCAGGTGCCGCGCGCAGAAGCCATTTGAGCTCCAGGCGCGTGGTTGAAAGCAGACCGATATTTTTGACGCTTACTTCCGTTGCGGTGTTGGCGTTGCGGTAGAGTCTGTATACCGAGTAGGCACTCGTGTCGCTCAGGCGCATGATGCCGAGCGAGGCATAGTGCAAAAGTGCGCACATGGCGATAGCAAAAAGCGTGTGGGCAACGCGGCGCGTCAGCCTTGCGCCTGCGCGCATCACAAGCGGAAGCACCGCCAAAGGAAGCGCGAGCAGGACGATGGGAAGCCATGCCTGCATGATGCCGTAAATCATCTGCTGGTAGAAGTTTGTAATTGCCTCTGCGCCGAAAGAAATCTGCCACACGGACATAAACTCACCAAAGATGGAGTTATATACATACTGGATTTCAAAATACAAAACCAGCAGGACAGATAAAATGATAGCTGTCAGGCGGCGTGCGCGCGCGGAAAGCACCGAAAAAAGGGCAAGCAAAAGCGCACCTGCACTCAGGGCAAACAGCACGGGATAGACGATGCGCGCGCTGATGGTGCCATAGACGAGCAGGTGTAATGTCAGTTCCAGATAGACGGGCAAAAGCAGGCAGTAGAGCAAAAATGCAAGCGCAGGCCTGCGTTGCCGATTCGGTGACAACTTCATGCTTCAAAAACCTCACATTTCTTGCGTATTTTACACCATAATCGCGTATATCGCAACTAATTTGCGCGATAATTTACAAATGAAAACGGGTATGTTACAATAAAAACAAGAAAAAATGCAAGGGAGGACGGCATATGAAACGATTGCTCAAGGGTGGAATTGTTGTCAGCGCGAGCGGCTCTCGCGCGGCAGATGTGCTGATTGACGGAGAGAAAATTGCCGAAATTGGTGAGAATTTGCCGTCTGGTGATGCGCAGGTTGTCGATGTGAGCGGGAAATTGCTGCTTCCCGGGTTTGTTGACGCGCACACGCATTTTGACCTCGATGTCTGCAACACGACGACGGCGGACGATTTTGCAAGCGGTACGCGCAGCGCCATTTGCGGCGGCACGACCACAATTATCGATTTTGCCTGCCCGAATAAGGGCGAAACACTGCAGTATGGGCTCGAACTGTGGCGGAAAAAGGCAGAGGGAAAGGCTTCGTGCGACTATGGCTGCCACATGACCATCGACGACTGGAACGAGTCGATCCGTGAAGAAGTCGGTCAGATGTTTGAAGCGGGTATCCCCTCGTTCAAGATGTACATGACCTATCCCGCGATGATGATCGGGGACAAGGATATCTACAACGCGCTGCTGGAAATCAAGAAATTTGGCGGCATTGCAGGCGTGCATTGCGAGAACAGCGGCGTCATTGATGCGCTGATCGAACAGCACAAAAAAGACGGTAAAATGGCGCCCGGTTCGCACCCGAAGTGCAGACCGAATGCACTTGAGGCGGAGGCGGTGGGGCATCTTTTGCGCATCGCGCAGGTGGCGGATGTGCCGATCATCATTGTGCACCTGAGCACCAAAGAAGCGCTCGATGAGGTTGCGGCCGCGAGAGCCCGCGGGCAGAAGGTTTATGTGGAAACCTGCCCGCATTATTTGCTCCTCGACGAAAGCAACTATGAAAAAGAGCCTTACACGCAGGCGGCAAGGTATATCTGCGCGCCGCCGCTTCGCAAGCAGGCGGATATCGACGCGCTGTGGCAGGCAATAAAAGACGGCGCGGTGCAGACGGTTGCGACCGACCATTGCAGTTTTACGCTTGAACAGAAGGATGCGGGCAAGGACGATTTTACGAAAATTCCGGGCGGCATGCCGGGCGTGGAAACGCGGGGTATTTTGCTCTACAGTTTTGGTGTGGCGCAGGGGAAAATCACGCGCGAGCAGATGTGTGCGCTGCTTTCGGAGAATCCTGCAAAACTCTACGGTGCGTATCCGCGCAAGGGCGCGATCGCCGTTGGCAGTGACGCGGATATCGTAGTGCTCAACCCTGATGCGTGCGGCGTGATTACGGCAGAGAATCAGCACTCGAAAGCGGGCTACACGCCGTATGAGGGCGTGCAGGTCTGCGGGGCGATCGAACAGGTGTATCTGCGCGGAGAACTTGCGGCAGAAAACGGCGAGGTTGTCGGCAGAACGCAGGGCGTGTATATCGAGAGAAAAGCGGAACATTAACGGAAGAAAAAGGAGGCAGGGCATTTGCTCTGCCTGCTTTTTGTGCGAGGAGGGTCTCCCAGAAGGAGAGCCAAGGGGGTTAGCGGATGGCGAGTTTGGGTTTGGGTGGGGCTTTGCGTTTGGCGGTGCGTGGGTGCAGGCACAAAACGACGGCGGTGCGGTCGTCATTTTCGCAGAATGCCGCCGCGCCGATGATGCCTGCGGCAAGTTCATTGGCAGAGGTGCCATCAAAATTACGGATATACTGCTCGGTGGTGGCGGAACTTGCTCCGTCGCTGACGAGCACGAGCAATTGTTCTTCCTGCAGGCTGATGCGCAGGCACGATGGGCGGGCGCTTGCCTGCATGCCCGGCGGTGGGGTGACGGCGCCGATTTTTCTTACGCGTTTGCCCGACTTGAGGTACGATGGGGCGGCGCCCCATTTGTGCAGGAAGCCCTCGCCTGTCGCGAGGCTGATTTGCAGAAGGTCGATGGTGGAAAAACTGCCGTCGCCGCGCAGGAGATAGATGGAATTGAGCATCTGCAGAGCGTCTTGCGCGTCAAAGCCTGTGCAGATAAGCTCGCGCACGATGCGCACGGCGGATTCGCTTTCGCGGGCGGCATCTCTGCCACTGCCCATGCCGTCACAAAGAAGCAGGTAGTACCACTCGCCGCTGGTGAAACTACAGCCGCGGTCACCCGAGATGGAACTTCCGCGCATACCGCGAGCGCGGAAGCCAAGTTCGGGTGTGAAAGCGGGAAGTATGCGCACAGCAGGGGCTTCGGCGCAGGCTTGTACCAAGCGGGAAAGCGCGTGATACTGCGCGGCAACGATGGCGCGGCTCTCGTGCAGGCGGCTATGGTACTGGCGCTTGCAAAGATGTTGTTCGAGCGCGTCGTTGACGGCGGCGAGAAAGCTTTCGGTATGACAGCAACGGTCTAAGAAAAAGGCGGGCAGGTCCTGCTTGTCTGCTGTGCCGCGGCGCAGGATTTGTGCTGATGCGCCAGACAAAGCAAGGTATGTATCGCGGGCGTAGGCTTCCCAGCAGGTGCTCCATTTGGGGCAGGTGCGGCAGACCTGCTCGGCGGCCTGGTCAAAGACGGCGGCAGAGCATGGCTCGAGATCGGATGGGCGCGTGCGCTCTAACATATTGGCAATTTGCGTGAAAAGTTCGGACGCTTTGCAGAGCGATTCGTTTGGCGCGAGCGGGCCGTTTGTCTCTTCAAGGGTGATCAGTTCGCGAAGGCCTTTCGGAAGCAGGAATGACAGAAGCATGCCGAGCGTACAGCTAAAAAGCAGTGCGGCATCGGCGGCGGGTACGAGCAGGGTATATGCCATGGAGCCTGTGAGCCACAGGGCGGCTTTGAATAAGGGATTTTCCGCGCGCATGGGAAGGCAGGCAAAGGCCATCAGGCAAAAGAAGGGTGTGACGGGAGCATTAGACACGCCGGTTAAATCAAGCATGAGCGCGCAGGCGGCGGCAACGGTGAGCGAATGCGGATGAGAAAGCGTGGAAAATACCGCGCATGCGCCGAGAAGCAGGCTTAAGGAAAGCGCGCCCGGAAGCGCAAAGCGCGCACAGCCTGCCATCAGGCAAAGAGCGAGCAGACGCCTTGCGGGATAACTTTTTTCGCGCAGGGCATTGGAGAAAATGCTGCAGCAGACCGCGAGGGCGAGTGTCTGCAGGACGAGCAGGACACTTCGGTCGGGCGGAAAGTGCTGGTCGAGCAAAAATAAGAAGCCGATGAGTGCATACAAAATAGCGGCAGAGGCAGGGATAAACCAGCGCGCATCACTGCGCAGAAGGTCATGGAAGATGCACAGCTCTGCCAGAATGAGAAAGCCTGCGGCAATTGGGTGAAGAGCGGACGCGAAACCAAAATACAGGTAACTGCCGAGCGACGCGCCAAGGTAGGCGGCGACGGAGCTGACGCCAAACGGCTGGGCGGCAACAAGGGCAATCGCCAAAGGAATGGGCTTGTTCAGCACCCGTACACCTGACAAAAGGAAGCCTGCGGCAAACATGCAAAGCGCCTGCAGAAGCACACGCGCGATGTTGGAGGTTTCCACAGCGCGGAGAATACGGCGCGAGATTGTGCGCAGGATACGGATGGCGGCAGGTCGGCTCATAATTCGCTCCTCGTTCCCCTCTGCCAAAGAGGGCAGAGTGATTTTGACAACATTTTACTATGCGCCGCGAGCGAAAGCTGTCGCAAGGGGGAATGCGGCGCGTAAAACACAGAATCTTCTTGCCTTGTACGGGAAAAATGCGTACAATGAAGAAAATACGGGCAGGAGGCTCTGATATGGCAACGGAACTGGAAATGAAACTGGCGGTTGGCGATTTGCAACTGCTTGACTGCATTTTGTGCGACGGAATCATCCGTGAAAAAATGAGCGAATATTTCCGCTATATCCGCATGGAAAGCACCTATTTTGATACGGAAGATGGGGCGCTGTCCGAGAAACTGTGGACGCTTCGTCTGCGCAAGGAAGATGAAAAGTCCGTCATCACGATGAAAACTGCCGCCGAGGGCTATGCGCGCGGCGAGTGGGAATGTGAGGGCGAATATCTGGAAGAAGCGGCGGATGCGCTTGTTTCGCAGGGCGCGCCCGAACAGATTCGCGCAATCATCGAGAGCGGCGAACTGCTTCCTGTTTGCGGCGCGAAGTTTACGCGCATTGAGGCAAAACTGCAACTGGATGCGAAAACCTCGTGCGTGCTTTGCGGGGATATCGGAGAACTGTTTGCAGGCGAAAAGAAAGAACTGCTGTGCGAGATGGAATTGGAATTGATGGAAGGCGATGCAGCGTGCATGCTCGCGTTTGGAAGAGCACTTGCTGAAAAGTATCATCTTGGCGAAGAGGCACGGAGTAAATTCGCAAGAGCGCGTGCGCTAGGGCGTGGAGGAGAAGCATGAAAGAAAAAATGAATCTGTCGATGCTGTGTGACTTTTATGAGCTGACGATGTCAAACGGCTATTTTAAGTGCGGCTACAAGGACACCATCACATATTTTGATGTGTTTTTCCGCAATGTGCCCGATGGCGGCGGCTTTGCCATCGCGGCAGGCTTGCAGCAGGTAGTTGAGTACATTGAAGGACTTCATTTTGAAGAGCAAGACATCGAATATCTGCGCGCGCGTGGGATTTTTGATGAGCAGTTCCTCGCCTATCTGCGAGATTTCCGCTTTACGGGCGATATCTGGGCGGTGCCCGAGGGCACGCCGATTTTCCCGAGAGAGCCGATTATGACGGTGCGTGCGCCCGCGATTGAGGCGCAGCTGATTGAAACCTATGTTTTGCTGGCGCTCAACCATCAGAGCCTGATTGCGACGAAGGCCAACCGCGTGGTCCGTGCGGCAAAGGGTCGGGCGGTGCTGGAATTTGGTTCGCGGCGCGCGCAGGGCGGCGACGGCGCGGTGCTTGGCGCGCGTGCGGCTTACATTGGTGGCTGCAGCGGCACGGCCTGCACAATTTCTGACCAACTGTTTGGCGTGCGTGCAAGCGGCACGAAGGCGCACTCGTGGGTGCAGATGTTTGACACGCAGTATGAGGCATTTAAGACCTACTGCGAGATTTACCCCAACAATCCTGTGCTGTTGGTGGATACCTACAACACACTCAAGAGCGGTATCCCCGATGCGATTCGTGTGTTTGATGAGGTGCTGAGACCCAAGGGTCTTACCAAGT
>JAZUCN010000007.1:0-3468 GCA_045639205.1 Oscillospiraceae bacterium
ATCTCGCGCGCCAGCGCGGTGGCTCGCTCAAGGTCATTCGATGCGCCTGTGGAGATATCGGCAAGTTTGAGCTGTTCTGCTACGCGGCCGCCCATAAGCGAGACAATTGTTTCAAACATCTCGTTTCGCGAGAGGTAAGAGGTATCGTCTGTGGGCAGGCTGATGGTCATGCCGCCTGCCATGCCGCGCGGGATGATGGTGATATGGTGGACGGGGTCCTGCGTGGGAAGATGGTGCATAGCGACGGCGTGACCTGCCTCGTGGAAGGCGGTGAGTCTGCGCTCGTGCTCGGGGATGATGCGGCTTTTCTTTTCGGGCCCTGCGATAACCTTAATCATGGCAGATTCTAAATCCTGCATGGTGATGACAGGCCGCTTTTCCTCTGCGGCAAGCAGAGCGCCTTCGTTCATAAGATTCGACAAGTCCGCACCTGTGAAGCCTGCGGTGGAGCGAGCGAGGACAGAAAGGTCTACATCGTCTGCCAAAGGCTTGTTTCTGGCATGGATTTTGAGGATTTCCGTTCTGCCGCGCCAATCGGGCGTGCCGATATAAATCTGACGGTCAAATCTGCCCGGACGGAGCAGGGCGGGGTCGAGAATGTCCTTACGGTTGGTTGCGGCAAGGACGATGACACCCTCATTATTACCAAAGCCATCCATCTCAACAAGCAGCTGATTGAGCGTTTGTTCGCGCTCGTCATGTCCGCCGCCGAGACCTGCGCCGCGGTGGCGACCGACGGCATCGATTTCGTCAATAAAGACGATGGCGGGAGCGACTTTCTTTGCCTGCTGGAAGAGGTCACGCACGCGGCTTGCGCCGACGCCGACATACATTTCCACAAAGTCAGAGCCCGAAATCGAGAGGAACGACACGCCCGCTTCGCCTGCAACTGCCTTTGCAAGGAGCGTTTTACCTGTGCCCGGAGGGCCGACAAGCAGGACACCCTTAGGGATTTTTGCGCCGATGGCGGTAAAACGCGCGGGGTCACGCAGGAACTCGACAATCTGTTTGAGTTCTGCCTTTTCTTCGTCTGCGCCAGCCACATCGTCAAAGGTGACAGGCTCATCGGACGATGCGCCAAAGTGCGTGTTTGCCTTGGTGAACTGCGCCATGGGATTCTGCCCGCCATTGGCGCGGTTTAAGATGAGCATCAGCATCAGCAAGATGGCAAGACCGCCGATGACATAGGGGATGGCGGTAATATACCACGGGGTAGGAGGTTCGGGCAGGTAGTCGAAACTTTCCAATATGCCGTCACGATACTGCTTTTGGATCAGTTCGTCGAGATCGGCATGGAACACAGTGGTATCACCAATGCTGGCCGATGCCTGATATAATTTGTTTTCTGCATCGCGGTAGAAAAGCGTTAAATCACTGCCCTCAAGCACAAAGGACTCGACCTGTTCGTTTTCAAACAGGTCGATGATGTCGGAGTATTGCAGAATTTCGCGCGGCGCAAAATAATCACTCACATATGTCAAGAGCACGATTATGAGCGCAAATGCAAGCAGAAGAAATATCGGGTTGCGAAATTTGGGTTGATGTTCCAAGAGAAAACTCCTTTTTGTTATTTGTCGGAATAGACCGAGCTTTTCAGCACGCCTACGAAGGGCAGGTTGCGATAGTAATCATCATAGTCCAGGCCGTAGCCGACAACGAAGGCGGCAGGTACGGTGAAGCAAGAGTAATCGGGTACAAGTTCGACCTTACGACCCGAGGGCTTATCGAGAAGCGTGCAAATCTTTACAGAGGCAGGATTGCGGCGCTCGAAGAGTTCTCGCACGAGTTTGAGCGTATTGCCCGAGTCAACGATATCTTCGAGGATGATGACATCACGGCCTTCGATATCGTGGTCAATATCCTTGCGGAAGGTAAGAGTACCGGTAGACTCTGTGCCGCCCTCAAACGAGGTCACGCACATGAAATCCTCCTGCACGGGGATGGTGATAGCCTGCGCCATTTCGGCAAAAAACGGCACGACACCTTTGAGCACACCGACGAGGATGGGGCATTTGCCGCGATAATCCTCGGAAATCTGCGCACCGACTTCACGGATACGTGCGTGAATTTCCTCTTCGGTTACAAGAATTTTTTCGATATCCTGCATCATGTCAAAGCGATTGATCATAGCATTTTCCATCCTCTTTTTCTATTTTGATGATGACGGCTTCGTCATCCAAGTGTGCGCGTTTGGGTTCTGCCGCGCCAATTGCGCAGACGGCGAGCACGCCGTTTGCGTCCGCGATGACGGGAATCATTGCGCGGTAAGCGGCAGGGATTTTGCGGTCAATAAATAGTTTTTTCAGCGTTTTCGTTCCGCCGTGAAGCGTGATGGTATCCATAGGAAGACGCGGGCGCAGGCAGAGCGTTTGCGTATCTACCGCGTCTGCCTTGAAACAAAATGCGGAGGTTTGCATATCTTGCTCTGTGAGGCGCTCGGTGCGCGTGTATTGCACGCGCAGGCCAAGAACGGGAATCTGCACCCAGGTGTTCGGTACGAGCTTCACGGGCTCGTAGGTGACGGAACACTCTTCGCACGAGAGAACCAGCGTGTCATATTGGCGGCGAGCCTGCCAACTGTTGGGCAGGTCACAGCGCGCAGATGGGTCATCTGAGTAAATCAGACTGCAGACGGCTTCAATATGCGTGGTCGAGAGTTTCGGCGCGCGGATATTTGACAGCAGGTGATACACCGCGCGGCGAAGCAGGGCAGAGGGCGCTTGACGCAAAATGCGGCAACTCCAGCCATCTGCGCTCTGCGCATCGGAAAGCAGTTCTTGTGCCATTTGCTCGAGCAGGGCATCTTCCTCTTTCCAAATTTGAGAAGAGCGGAAGACGGTTGCCGCGACGGAGGGGTTTTCTTCACGCAGAAGAGGGATCATCTGCGCGCGCAGACGGTTTCTGCGGCAGAAGGGCTCCGTATTTGTTGAGTCTTCTACATGGGGAAGATCGTTCTGCTCGAGGTATGCCAAAATTTCGTCGCGTGTGATGGGAAGCATGGGGCGGATGATTCCATCGCGCTTTGCGGGGATGCCGCAAAGACCCTTGTAGCCCGTACCACGAAGAAGATTTTGCACAATGGTTTCTAAATGGTCATCGGCGGTGTGCGCGGTTGCGATTGTGCCCGAAAGGCTCTGCAAAAATGCATAGCGCATTTCGCGCGCGGCCTGCTCGATGCTCACGCCATGTTCCTTGGCATATGCCGAAACATCACCGCGCGATGTATGAAGCGGAATCTGCATCGAGGCGCAGAGGGTTTTGACAAAGGCTTCATCGCGGTCGGATTCCGCGCCGCGCAGAAGGTGATTAAAGTGCGCGGCTTCGATGCGGATGTCAAACTGCTTGGAAAGCGCGTGCAGACAATGGAGCATTGCCACAGAGTCTGCGCCGCCCGACACCGCACAGATGATGGTTTCGCCGCGCGAGATAAGGTGCTCATCGGTGCACCAGCGAAGCACCTTATTCTGC
>JAZUCN010000008.1:0-2424 GCA_045639205.1 Oscillospiraceae bacterium
TGACCGTCAAGGAAGGCTGGACGCATCTGGCAATGCACAGATACATCGCTGCGCAGACAATCGAGACGACACAGGAAAGTGAGGATACGCCCGTGACGGCATACAAGATGCAGGTGAATCTGATTGATCCGACGAGCACGGTCAACGTGCGAAAAGGCCCTAGCTTGAAAAACGACATCATCGGCAGACTCGGTCACGGTGCTATCGTTACGGTACAGGCCGAGTCGGAGGGATGGGCGTTTGTTACATACGGAGACGGCGGCAGCGGTTATGTCAGTACGCAGTATCTCGTGTTGTACGAAGAACCGGAAGCACCTGCGGAGAAATGGACAAGCCTGATTGATGCGGACGGCGCGGTGATTGTCATAAAGGGCGAGTGGCGCGTTGCGGAAGATTAAACGGAGGAGATGCCAATGGAGTCTTTGTTGCTTGCTGCCGGTATTCCGAGCGGCATTTGCGGCTTTCTTGTGTGGTGGCTGAAACGTTATATCGACAAGAGAGAAAAAGAACGCGAAGAACACGATCGAAACATGCAGAAAATGATGATGATGATCATGCAGACTGGTCGAGCGAATAACGTGCTGGCGGTAGCTACAGCAAGAGCGGTGCAGAGAATCCCGGACGCAAAGTGCAACGGGGACATGACGAGCGCACTGGAAGAAGCTTCGCGGATTCAAAAGGAAGAAAAGAATTTCCTGATGGAGATGGGTGTAAAACGCGTATTTGAATATTGAGAGGAGAAATGGCATGGATAATTACTTTGTGAATTGGCTTAAGGCGGCGGCGATCCGCGCGATCAAGACTGTGGCGCAGACTGCGGTAGGCATGCTCAGCGGTGAAATGCTGGGAGTCATGGAAGCTGATTGGGTAGCGGTTGCGTCCGTGGCGGCTATGGCAGGCATTGTTTCTCTTCTTACCAGCGTGGCAGGACTGCCGGAGGTAAAGTAAAGAAATGGGCGGGAAATACTTTTTTGATAAAATCCCGCCGGAAGAGCGGAAGAAACTTGCTGAAATGTGCGGTCTAACAGAAGAAGAAGCACAGGTGCTTGAGATTCGTGCTCGAAAAGATCGCGTAATTCCTACGGCGATGGAGATGAAGATGAGCGACAGCACCATCAAGCGCAGGAGTAAAAGCGCAGCGCAGAAGATTGCTCGATGCGCCCATAGAGACTGTAAGCGAGCGGATTTTGCAGAGAAAATTGGATAAGAAAAAGCCGGGGCGAAAGCCTCGGCTTTTTTTGTTACACAAAAGGATTGTGATCATCGTTTTTATCGCCTACATCTGGGAAAAGTAGATCCAGAATCCACTCGTCAAGGATTTTCAACCATTTAATAAGCATATTCCATTTGTCTTTCATATATACCACCTCACTGTATTATTCTGCATTGACCTCGGATTGACCTTCAATTGGTCTTCCGAGGTCTTTTTTTTATTGCAAAATATGGGCAACAGAAAGGGGTGAGCGGATGGCGTGGAGAGAGTACAACCCGAATCCGCAGGGTGCTCGCGTGGGCGACTGCGCGGTGCGTGCCTGCTGCAAGGCGGCAGGAAAGGAATGGGAGCCAGTGTTCTGCGCGCTAAGTTTTGAGGGCTTCATGCGCGGCGACATGCCCAGCGCAAACCATGTCTGGGGCGCGTATCTGCGGCGGCTGGGATATAAGCGAAACACTATTCCGAATGAATGCCCGGATTGCTATACGGTCGCTGATTTCTGCGCCGATCATCCGAAAGGGACGTTCGTGCTGGCGCTCAGCGGACACGTTGTGGCAGTTGAAGACGGCGATTGGTGGGACACATGGGACAGCGGAAGTGAAATTCCGGCTTATTACTGGATGAAGGAGGAGTAAAAGATGGCATTTGGCAACCCTTACGGCTTCGCACAGCCGACTTATCAGACGTATTTCCCTCAGCAGGATCAGATGGCACAGTACCGCGCACAGCAGTATGTTCCGCAGATGCCGCAGACACCCCAGATGCCACAGACCCAGCAGACGGCGCAGGGCGCGCCGATCTGGGTGCAGGGCGAAGCAGGTGCAAAGAGTTTCCTCGTCGCGCCGGGTCAGAGCCTACTCCTGATGGACAGCGAAGCAGAAGTCTTTTACATCAAGGCGACGGATCAGAGCGGCGTTCCGCTGCCGCTGCGTATCTTCGATTACAAAGAACGCATCACAGGCGCTCAGCGCCCTGTACAGGCGGCGCAGACTCCGGCGGTGGAATACGTCACCCGTGCTGAGTTCAACGATTTCGTAGCAAAAATCTCGCAGATGACGGCGACCCCTGCGCCGCAGGAACAGCCGCACCGCATGAGACGCAGAGAGGTAGATGGTGAAATCGATGCCTAATTCCCTTTTTAATCAGATGGGAGGCGGACAGCTTCCCGGCCCGATGGGGCAGATGCAGCAGTTTATGAGCGAATTCCAGAA
>JAZUCN010000009.1:0-1994 GCA_045639205.1 Oscillospiraceae bacterium
GACTTTAATGCCCGAAAGGAAGGCGACGATGGATGAGCCGACAGAACCACGCGAGCCGACCAGGTAACCATGCTCAAGCGAGTTCTGCACGAGCTTCTGCGCGGACATGTAGATAACATCATAATGACATGAGATGATGTCATGCATCTCGGTATCCACGCGCTTTTTGATGAGTTCGGGCGGATTATCACCGTAGAGGCGTTTGAGTTTGCCGTAGACAAGCTCTTTGAGGTCCTCGACGGAGTTTTCAATCGTCGGGGCGAACAGATTGTGCGGCACGGGGCGCACTGCGTCGCACCAGTCAGCAATCATATTCGGGTTTTTGACGACGACCTCGTACGCCTTTTCTGCGCCAAGATACGAGAACTCTTCGAGCATCTCATCGGTTGTTTTAAAATACAGAGGCAGTTCGCGGTCGCAATCGGGCATCTGCTTGGTCGCAAGCAGAATGTGGCGGAAAATCTCGTCCTCGGGGTCGAGGAAGTGCACGTCACCCGTCGCGACAACGGGCTTGCCAAGTTCTTCGCCAAGGCGGACAACGGTGCGGTTAAACTCGCGCAGTTCTTCCTCATCCTGCGCAAAGCCGCGGTCTAACATAAAGCGGTTGTTGCACAGGGGCTGAATCTCCAAAAAGTCATAGAACGAGGCAATGCGACGCAGTTCGGCTTCGCTTGCGTGTTTGGTGATGGCGCGGAACAATTCACCCGCTTCGCAGGCAGAGCCGATGATAAGACCCTCGCGCCAGCGCGTGAGTTCGGATTTGGGCATATACGGATGACCGTATTTGAAATACTCCAAATTGCCGAGTGAAATGAGTCTGTAGAGATTACGAAGACCAATGGAGTTTTTCGCAAACACGATCACGTGCTGTGCATGGCGCGTAACACTCTTGACACCTGTGCGCTGTTTGCTCACCTCAAGGTTAATCTGCTCGATTGCCGTCACACCGCGCTCTTCAAGCATCGCATAAAAGCGCGCGAGCATATAACCGCAGGTCATTGCGTCATCCGAAGCGCGGTGGTGATTGAAATCGGGCAGGCTGAGCGCGTCTGCCACAATATTGAGCTTAAACTTATTCAGGTGCGGCATCAAGCTCTGTGCCAGCACAAGTGTATCGAGATATGTTGGCTCGAAGGGCAGATTCAGTTTTCTGCACGCCTCTGTCACAAAGCCCACATCGAAGCCCGCATTGTGCGCACAGAGGGGTCTGCCTGCGCAGAAGTCAAGAAACCTGGGAAGGACTTCTTCAATAGAGGGGGCACCCTCTAACATCTCGTTGGTAATGCCCGTAAGGTCGGTAATCTTCGGATGAAGTTTTCTGCCCGGGGAAACGAACGACTCAAACTTATCGACAACCTCGCCGCGGCGCATAATGACCGCGCCGATTTCGATGATGGTATCGTTCAACGAGGAAAGACCTGTAGTCTCGAGGTCGAAGGCAACATACTCTTCATCAAACGAGCCGCTTCCCTCTCCGTGCACGGCAAGACTGCCGTCCACATCGTTTACATAATATCCTTCACAGCCATAGAGAACCTTGATCGGCTTGTCCGTACCTGCGACCTTGGTTTTCGAGGCATACATCGCATCAGGAAACGAGTGCGCACAGCCATGGTCCGTGATGGCGATGGCTTTGTGGCCCCACGAAGCGGCACGCTTGACAGCCGCGGCAGTGTCAGTCAGCGCATCCATGGCGGACATACTGGTGTGCAGATGCAGTTCCACGCGCTTTTCAGGCGCAGTATCCACACGCGCGGGCGTGGGAAGTTTTTCAATGGCATTCGGCTGCATGACCATCTCGTTATCATAGCGGTCAAAGGTCATTTTTCCCTGGATGCGCACCCACATGCCAACCTTGATGCCGTCTAAAATAGGCTTGGCTTTCGCAGGCTCCATAAACTGGCTCACGCGGACAGAGCCTGTATAGTCGGTAACATCGAAGCAGATGACCCATGCGTTGCGCTTTTTGAGTTCGCGGTGCTGAACGGCAAAGA
>JAZUCN010000010.1:0-5818 GCA_045639205.1 Oscillospiraceae bacterium
CATGAACGCAAAGTGCCTCTCGATGCTCGATACATACGGCAAGCTCGCTGACGAGATTTTTGAATCCGTAAAAAGCGGCTTCTTCAAATAAGGAGGAAGAGACTATGGCAAAACAGTTACTGGGCAAAGAAGTCACAGAAGTGATGAATGCCAAGCTGCAGGAAAGAGTAGAAGCGCTCAAGGCAAAGGGCGTGCAGGCAAAGCTTGCCATCGTCCGCTGTGGCGAAAATCCCTCCGACCTGTCTTATGAAAAGGGCGCAACTGCCCGCGCAGAGCTCATTGGCGTGGAAGTTGTGAAGTTTGTTCTGCCCGAAGATGTTTCCAAGGAAGCATTGCTCAAGCAGATCGACGAGATCAACGCAGACAGCTCCATTCATGGCTGTCTGATGTTCCGTCCGCTTCCGAAGCACCTGAAGGCGGATCAGGATGAAATCTGCAACCGCTTGGCGGCGGAAAAGGACGTTGACTGCATGACAGACCTGTCGAACGCAGGCGTCTTTACGGGTAAAAAGCTCGGCTTTGCTCCCTGCACGCCGCAGGCATGCATGGAAATCCTGGATTTCTACGGCATCGACTGCACAGGCAAGAGCGCGGTCGTCATTGGCAGAAGCCTCGTTGTCGGCAAGCCTGCCGCGATGATGCTCATGGCAAAGAATGCAACCGTTACCGTCTGCCACACCAGAACCAAGGACGTTGCCGCGGTTGCACGCGAAGCTGACATCCTCATCTCGGCAGCAGGCGTTCTCAACAGCCTCACCAAGGACTATGTCCGCGAAGGTCAGATCGTCATCGACGTTTCCATCAACTGGGACCCGACCAAGAAAGAGGGCAAGGGCGGCATCGCAGGCGACGCGGTTTTCGCAGAAGTCGAGCCCATCGTCGAAGCCATCACCCCTGTTCCCGGTGGTGTCGGCTCGGTTACCACGTCTGTGCTGATCGGCCACGTTGTTGAGGCAGCAGAGCGTACGCTCGCGTAACAAGATTCCTTCTGCCGACCCCCATAAGAGGTCGGCAGAATCTCTTTGAGGGAGGAAAATACATGAAAAAAGAACGGTTTGCCGCACCCGAACAGGCGATTCGCTTGCTGTTCTGGCTGTTTGCGGCAGCTTGTGTGATTGCGGCGGTGCTGATGCCCGACCGCGCGAATCTGCTGACGGGCTTGAAGAACATTTGCGTGCTTCCGTACCAGTCTGCCAACAGCTTCTTTGATGCCGCCAACGGCGGTCTTGCGGGCACATTTGCCAATGTGGCGCTGATTTCTATCATTTGCGCCGCGATTTTCAGCCTGCCCGGCTCGAAGCCCGACGGCGTGAGCGTGCTGGCGTTTTTCCTGACAGCAGGCTTCGGTTTTTGGAACACGAACATTCTCAACATTTGGCCGTGCTTCCTTGCTGTTTGCGTTGTGTGTGCCATCCGCCGTGTCAATCCGTGTACGCAGGGCAACATGCTCCTGTTCTCCACAGGTTTGAGCCCGTTGGTTTCGGATTTGCTGTTCCGCTATCCGGGCGTAGAGTGGCATGGCTTTACAGTCTTTGGCGTGCTGATGGCATTTGCCGCCTGCCTGCTGATTGCGCTGATTCTGCCCGCAGGACTTACACACAGCCCGAAAATGCACAAGGGCTATGACCTCTATTCCGCGGCTGTTCCCATTGGCCTTTCGGCGTTTTTCCTGCGCGCGGTACTGTATAAGGTGCTCGGCGGAACGCTTCCTGAGGACGTTGGCGTTGGTGCGGGCGAGGGCTTTGCACTGGTGACGAATGTATTCTGTATCAGCGTCTTTGTGCTCGCCATCGTGCTTGGCCATCTGCTTGGCGGCAGTTTCAAGCAGTACGGTCAGCTTCTGCGTGACAACGGCTTTGGCGTTGATTATGGTGCAAAGTATGGTGCAGGCACTGCCATTATCAACCTTGGCGTGTACGGCCTGTTCATCGTGCTGTACTACAACCTGATTGGCGCAAATTGGAACGCGGCAACCATCGGCTGTGTATTCTGCATGGTCTGCTGTTGTTTCAAGGGTAGTCATCCGCGCAACGTGTGGCCGATTATGGTCGGCTATGTTGCCGCTTCCTTTGCGGCAAAGGGGCTGTGTGCGGCTCTTGGCACGGACTTCAGCCTCACCATCAACGCGCAGGCGATTGTCATCGGCCTCTGCTTTGCCAACGGTCTTTCGCCCGTGACAGGAAAGTATGGTTGGGGTGCGGGTGTGCTGTTTGCAGTGCTCCACTATGCGCTTGTGACCAGTGTGCCGAATCTGCACGGTGGCTTCCTGCTGTATAACGGCGGCTTTACCGCGGCAGTTGTGTGCTTCCTGTTCATCCCCGTCATGGAGATGTTCTTCAAAACAAAAGAAGAAAAAATCGCCGCAAATTAACAAAAAACCCGACAGCCTGTGCTGCCGGGTTTTCTTTATCGATGTTCTTTCAATTCCTGCAGTTCCTGCGGCGTGTCGCAATCGAAAAGTTCGCGCGCGGGAAGCTGAACGGGGAGGAAGGCGTCTTCATGTTTGCTGATGATGCGGCTTCCGCCTCGCTCGCCGTGCAGAGTTGTCAACTCGGGGAAAAAGCGCGCGGGGAAGAGGTTGGGGTTGCCGCGGCGGTCACCGCTTGCCGCGCCGACGATGAAGGTCGGGTTTTCCTTCCATGCCTGCACAATGCGCGAGATAGATTCGCGCGAAAGCAAGGGCTGGTCAGCGACAAGGTACAAAATGCCGTCGCAATCCGCCATCGCCTGCGTGCCAAGGCGGATGGTAAGGGCAATGCCTTCTTGCGGGCGGTCATTGATGATGGTCTGGAAGCCTCGCTCGTGGGCGAGAGATACGATTTGCGGATACTGCGTGACGACAACGATCCTGTCAAATAGCTCCTGCGGCACAGCATCAAGTGCGTGCGCGATGAGCGGCTTTCCTTCCACCTCGGCCAAAAGCTTGTTTTCGCCAAAACGCGCGGCATTTCCAGCCGCCATGATTAAACATCCGAGCTTTGCGGACATGGCAGTTCCTCCTGTGATTCTCTACAAATCAGTATAGCCATTTTTTATGAAAAAAGTCAACAGTTTGGGAAAATGTTCGACATTTGCGAAAAAAGCGTTATCCTCAAATTAGAATCATGATTTTTCTTTCTATTTGTATTGCGCAATGGTATAATAAATAAAAAATGAACCTTAGTGCGTGTCGAAATTGTACAGAATATGCAGTTTTGCCACAGTTTGGAATATGGAGGTTGCAGTTCTATGGGCAGTGTAGGAAAAAGCGAAGTGCGTGTAGACGCCTATGACAAGGCGACAGGCAGAACCAAATACTATGAAGACCTTGCACCCGCCGATGCGCTGGTGGCGAGAGTCAAGCATTCTACCATTGCACATGGCTATGTCACAGCCATCGATACGTCCGAGGCAGAAAAGATAGACGGCGTGGTGAAAATCATCACATGCTTCGATGTGCCCGACCAGCCGTTCCCGACAGCGGGACATCCGTGGTCGATGGATGTGCACCATCAAGACGTGGCAGACCGCCTGCTTCTAAACCGTCATGTGCGCTATTATGGCGACGATGTGGCGGTGGTCATCGCCGAAACGGAACTTGCCGCCAACCAGGCGGTGCGCGCACTGCGCGTGGAGTATGAAGAACTTCCGTTTGTGCTCGATGCACAGCAGGCGATGCAGGAAGGTCAGCCGCAGCTGCATGAAAAGTACGCGAACAACATTCTTGCGCACACCTCGATCCGCAAGGGCGATTATGAAACGGCGATCAAAGAGCCCGGACTTATCCGCGTAGAGGGCTGGTATGACACGCCGACTGTTCAGCACTGCCACATTGAAAATCATGGCTGTTTTGCCTATGAGGAAAACGGCAGAATGGTCGTGACCTCCTCAACGCAGATTCCGCACATCGTGCGCCGTGTGGTCGGGCAGGCGCTTGGCCGTCCGTGGGGAAGTGTCCGCGTCATCAAGCCGTACATCGGCGGCGGTTTCGGCAACAAGCAGGACGCGCTTTATGAGCCGCTGTGCGCCTATTGCTCGACGCAGGTTGGCGGCAGATGCGTGAGAATGGACTGCTCGCGCGAAGAGACCTTTGTTTCCAACCGCGTGCGTCACTCCATCCGCACGCACATCATCTCGTTCCTGCGTCCCGACGGCACCTTTGCCGCGCGCAAGATTGAGTGCTTCTCGAATCAGGGCGCATACGCCTCGCACGGTCACGGCGTTGTCGCCAAGGGCATGAACGCCTTCCCGCAGCAGTATCCGTGCGAAAATGTCGAGGGCGACTCCTACTCGGTCTACACCAACAGACCTGTCGCAGGCGCGATGCGCGGCTACGGCATTCCGCAGGCAATGTTTGCAGGCGAGAGCCACATCGATGACTGCGCCAAGGTGCTTGGCATCGACCCGCTGGAGTTCCGCCGCAAGAATCTGATGCCTGTGGGCTATGTGGACAATTTCTCGAAAAACGAACTGTACACGGATTCTTATAACCAGTGCCTTGATAAGGGCATGAAGGCCATCGCCTATGAGCGCAAGGTGCGCGAGTATCAGAACCAGACAGGTCCTGTGCGCCGCGGTATCGGCGTGGCGGCATTCTGGTATAATACGGCGGTTTATCCCATTTCGCTCGAAACATCTTCCTGCCGCATGCAGCTCAATCTCGACGGCACAGTCACCGTGCAGGTCGGCGAAACGGAAATCGGACAGGGCGCGGATACCGCGTATGCGCAGATGACGGCGGAAGTGCTTGGCCTGTCGGATTACCGCAAGGTCAATGTGGTATCCTGCCAGGATACGGACATTACGCCGACGGGCTTGGGCGCGTATGCATCGCGTCAGACCTATACCGCAGGATTCTCCATTCGTCAGACGGGTCTGCTTCTGAAGGAGCGGATTCTCAAGTATGCCTGCGAGGTGACGCGGCAGGCAGTCTATAACATGGACATCATCGACAGCAACATCGTCCGCACGACCGATGAGCGCGTGCTGATGAGTCTGCAGGAACTGTCGATGACGGCGCAGTATAACGCAGAACATAGCGAGCACATTACCGCCGAGTCGACCTACACCATCCGCAACAATGCATACTCCTTTGGTTGTTCGTTTGCCGAGGTCGAGGTGGATATCCCGATGTGCAAGGTGAAACTTCTGAACCTTATCAACGTCCATGACTGCGGCAAGCTGATTAACCCCGCGCTTGCAGAGGCGCAGGTGCATGGCGGCATGTCGATGGCCATCGGCTACGGACTTTCCGAGCAGTTGCTCTTTGACCCCAAGACGGGCAAACCGCTCAACAACAACCTGCTTGACTACAAACTCTCGACTTTTATGGACCATCCCGATCTGCAGGCAGAATTTGTGGAAAACTATGAGCCGACCTCCGCATTCGGCACCAAGGCTCTCGGCGAGCCTCCTGCCTGTTCTCCCGCACCTGCCATCCGCAACGCGGTTCTGCAGGCGACAGGCGTGCAGATTGATGTGGCGCCGCTCACGCCGCATATCCTCTTTGCCCGATTCACCGAAGAAGGGCTGATTTAAGACGGAAAGGGGAAGAACACGATGTATGATTTAAAAGCACTTTACGAAGCGGCAAACGTCGCTGATGCATGCGCGCTTCGCATTGAACATCCCGAGGCACAGATTATCGCAGGCGGTACAGACGTGCTCGTGCAGATGCGCGAGGGCAAGCGCGCGGGCAAAGAGCTTATCTCAATTCAAGGTCTTGATGAACTGCGCGGTGTGTGCATGGAAGAAGACAACACCATCCGCATCGGCAGTATGACGACCTTCTCGCACATCACAAAGAACGAACTGATTTGCAAGCATCTGCTCGTGCTTG
>JAZUCN010000011.1:0-6634 GCA_045639205.1 Oscillospiraceae bacterium
CCCCATGGTCGCCGTCCACGCCAGCACCCAGATGGGCATCCACAATCTGGACGGTGTTCTGCAGGCTACGAAAATGGGCTGCAGCCGTGCTGTGCTGGCCCGGGAGTTGAGCCGCAAGGAGATCGCCTACATCTGCAAGAACAGTCCTATCGAAATTGAAGTTTTTGTCCACGGTGCGCTTTGCATGTGCTACTCCGGACAGTGCTACTTCTCCTCCGTTATCGGGCGCAGAAGCGGCAATCGGGGGCAGTGCGCTCAGCCCTGCCGTCTGCCCTACGGCTACGAGCGACAGGAAAACAAGTATCCCCTGTCGCTCAAGGACAACTGCATGATTTCCTATCTTAACGAACTCAAGGCCATGGGTGTGGCATCGCTGAAAATCGAAGGCCGCATGAAGCGCGCGGAATATGTCGCCATCGTCACGCGCATCTATCGCGCCGCGCTGGACGGCAAGCCCGTGACGCAGGAAGACCTCGACACGCTCGAGCGCATTTTCTCCCGTCAGGGCTTTACCGACGGCTATTTTGAGGATAAAACAGGTGCGGATATGTTTGGTGTCCGCGAAGATACCGAGGGCGACCGCGAACTGCTTGCGCAGGCACGCGCAACTTATGAAAACGGCGAAAACGCCCGCGTGGACGTGACCTTCTATGCCATGATCCGCCGCGGCGAACCAGCTCAACTTGCGGTGCAGGATAAAGAGGGGCATGTCTGCAAGACAACAGGCCCTGTGCCCGAAGAGGCGATCGTGCGCTCGCTCGATAAAACCGCGCTCGAAGAGCGCCTTTGCAAAACAGGCGGCACACCTTACCGCGTAGAGCAGGTCAAAGCTGTGCTCGACGAGGGTATCACGCTCTCAGCCGCCGCCATCAACGCTATGCGCCGCGATGTGCTGGCAGAACTGACCGCGCGCCGCGGCAGAGCGCCTTATCGCGAGGCTCGCGAGACGGAATTCCTTTCGCGCGAGGCGGGATACTCCCTGCCGCCAAGACTGACCGTCAGCGTGCGAAACGCAAACCAAATCACGCAGAAACTGCTCGCCGCACAGCCTGTGGTGCTGTATGTGCCGCTGTCGGAAATTGTTTCTCACCCCGAAATTTTTGAAAAACTCGGCGTGGAGACGCAGATTGCCGCCATTTTGCCGCGCATCGTCTGGAGCCGCGAGAGCGAGGAAGTAGAAAACAACCTTCGCATGGCGTATGAACTGGGCGTGCGGCAGGTGCTTTGCGGCAACCTCGGCCATGTGCGCATGGCAAAAGCGCTGGGATTTGTCGTGCGCGGCGATTTCGGCATGAACATTTTTAATTCCCGCTCGATGAAGCAGGCGTCCGAGCTTGGCTTGGAATCGCAGCTTCTGTCGTTTGAGATGACGCTTCCGCAGATTCGCGATGTGAGCAAGGATGTGCCCGCCGAGGTGATGGTCTACGGCAGACTTCCGCTGATGCTCACCGAAAACTGCTTAATTCGCAACCGCACGGGCACTTGCGGCTGCGAAACCTCCGCGCCTATCAAACTGCAAGACCGCATGGGCGAGGAATTCCCCATCATCAAAGACCAGACCACTTGCCGCAGCATCGGGCTCAACGGCAAGAAGCTCTATCTTCTGGACAAGCTCGACGCCTTCTTCGGCATGGGCCTGTGGGCGCTTCGCCTGCAGTTTACCACGGAAAATCCCTCCGAGGTCGATACCGTCCTTGCAGAGTACCGCCGGGGCGGCAGTTTTGACGTCGGCACATGTACGCGAGGGCTGTATTCCAGAGGCGTGGAGTAAACGAGCAAAAGGAGATGCCTTATGGCAATCATTTTAGCATCCAAATCGCCCCGTCGGCAGGAACTCCTGCACAATCTGGGTTTGGAATTTATCGTCCGCACGGCGGATATCGATGAGACGATGGACAGCGCCCTTGCCCCCGAGCAGGAGGTCGCGCGCGTGAGCGCGGAAAAAGCCGCCGCGATCAAAGCGGGGGACGATGATATCGTCATCTCTGCCGACACCATCGTTGTTGTGGACAACGAGATTCTCGGAAAGCCTGCCGATGAAGCCGATGCGGCAAGCATGCTTCGAAAGCTCTCCGGTCGCCGGCACGAGGTCATGACGGCTGTGACCGTGCGCAAGGCGGGCGAGCAAAACACGCAGGTCGTGCGTACGGATGTGCAGTTTTGCGAACTTTCCGATGCTGAGATTCGCGCCTATATCGCGACGAAAGAGCCCATGGACAAAGCAGGCGCGTACGGCGTGCAGGGCCTTGCCTCGGTGTTCGTGCGCGAACTGCGCGGTGATTATTTCAGCGTCATGGGACTTCCTGTTTGCACGCTTGCAAACATGCTCAAAAAATTTGGCGTCTATGTGCTTGGCGCAGATGGAGGGCAGAACACATGAAACGAAAATTCTGGACAGCCCGCGTCAAGGGCATCCTCATAGCCGCAGTGGCGTTGGCGGTCGTTCTCACGGCGGCAGGCGCTGTGGCAAACGGCACGCCGTTTCTGACCAACACGGTCGGCACCTTGCTCACCCCGCTTCGCAGCGGCATTGCCGCCATCGACCGCAAGGCAGAGCAGTATTATAACTATCTGTTTGCCTATGAAGCTCTGCAGGCGGAAAACGAAGCGCTTGAGCGAAAAATCCTCGAGATGGAAGCCGATGTGCGCAGTGCGGAAACCTATCAGCGCGAAAACGAGCGCCTGCGGATTCTGCTGGAACTTTCCGAGGAGCACGAGGACTATGTTTTCACCTCGGCGTATGTCATCTCCTGGAACGCTTCGAACTATAAGAGCGCGTTTACCATCGCCAAGGGCACGAACGCAGGGCTCGAAGAGGGCATGTGCGCGGTGACGGAAAACGGACAGGTCGTCGGCCTGATTACCGAGGTCGGCGCAAACTGGGCAACGGTCACCACCATCATGGACTCGTCGCTGGAAATCAGCGCCTCGGTTGCATCCTCGGGACATACGGGCGTTGTGCAGGGCACATACCTTGCTGACGGCTCGAGCGTGCTTCGCATGAACTATCTGCCCACCGAAGCGATCCTCAAAAACCGCGACCAGGTCGTCACAACGGGTTCGGTCCTCTATCCCAGAGGCCTTCTGCTCGGCTACCTCACCAATGTCGCGCTGGATGAAACGGGCGTTGCGAAATACGCGACCCTTACCCCCTCGTGTGACCTTGACAGCCTCGAGCAGGTGTTCATCATCACCGAATACGAAAACAAGTAAGTTTGCGAAAGGAGAAGTGCCATGCAGGCTCGTTATAAAACCATACTGATGTGGAGTCTTTACGGACTGCTGGTGCTTTTGAGCATGACGGTGCAGACCGTCATCCTCGGGCATACGCGCGTGCTTGGCACGAAATTTGCCCTGCTTCCCGTTGTCCTTGCCTGCATCACGATGCACCTCGGCGCGGAAAAGGGCGGTCTGTTCGGGCTGGTTGTCGGCACAGTGTGGTGCCTTTCGGGAGCAGACGGCGGCGGCATGAACATTTTGAGCATGACCGCGGCGGCGCTTTGCGCGGGCTATCTTTGCGACCGCTACTTAAACCGCAACATTCTCGCGGCGCTCTTGATGAGCCTTTTGAGCCTGCTCATCGTGCAGGGGGCACTGTTTTTCATCAAAGCCTACCTTGCTTCTGCGGGAATTGGCGCGTTGGGCAGGGCGCTTTTGCAGACAGTTCTCTCCCTTCCGACATTTCTTGTGTATTACCCCATCGTTTGGGCAATCCAAAAGCTGGACCACAGTTCTTCTTTGTGATGAGGCCCATCACAGACTAGTCTTACGAAAGGCGGCAAATTATGCAGAGAATCATCCGTGTCCGTATCATAGCCTTTGGCCTGCTGTTGGCCGCTTTGATGGGGCTGTTTTCCCTGCGGCTTTATAAACTGCAGGCATCTAAATCCGATACGACCTTCGTGGCAGAAGAGGCAGACTCGCTGACCTATATGACCACCGTTGAAGCCGCGCGCGGCAATATTTTGGACAGAAACGGCAATGTGCTCGTTTCCAACCGCGCCAGTTACAATCTTGATATCATCAACTTCGTGTTGTTCAACTCGCCCACACCGAATGAGAGCCTTCTGCAGGTGTTGGAGCTTTGCGATGAGATGGGCGTGGAATACAGCACCCATTTCCCCGTTTCCGAAACGCGTCCGTATGAGTATCATACCGAGGAACTGTCGACCTCGTGGCAGAAATATTTCCGCACGTTCCTTGCAAACCGCGAGTATGATTTGGACGTTTCCGCGCCGACCCTGATGAAAAATCTCAAGGCGGCGTACCATATTCCCGATGATTGGACACAGGAGCAGGCGTATAAGGTCATCTCCGTGCGCTATGAACTCGAACTTCGCAGTATCGACGGCGTAGGCCTGGAAAACTACACGCTTGCCACCGACGTGCAGGCAGAACAGCTTGCCGCAGTGATGGAACTGGGCGTGCCCGGCGTTATCGTCGAAACAGGCACTGTCCGCGAATACAAAACGCCCTATGCCGCACACCTGCTCGGACATATCGGACAGATGACGGCGGAAGAATACGCGGTCTATAAAGAGCAGGGCTACGCGATGAACGCGGTTGTCGGCAAAGACGGTGTCGAGCAGGCATTCGAGCAGTACCTGCATGGCGACGCGGGCAGAAAATACACCACTGTTTCCTCTACGGGCGAGGTGCTCGAGGCTTACTTTACCGATGTTCCCGAGCCCGGCAACAATGTCGAGCTGACCCTTGATATCGCCCTGCAGGGTGTTGCCGAGCGCACGCTTGAAGAGGTCATTACCGGCATGCGCGAAAACGGCGTCGGTCAGCGCAAAGAGGGCAAGGACGCAGAAGGCGGCGCGGTTGTCGTGCAGAAAGTCAAAACAGGCGAGGTGCTCGTCAGCGCGAGCTATCCGACCTTTAACCTTGCGACCTACTCCGAGGATTTTAACGAACTTATCAGACAGGAGCATAGCCCCATCTTTAACCGCGCCCTGCTTGCTGAATACTGGCCGGGCTCAATCTACAAGATGGTGACCGCCATCGCCGCCATCGATTACGGCCATATCGGCCAGTACTACGATATCGTCGACCAAGGCATCTATAACTACTATAAAAACGAAGGCTATACCCCCCAGTGCTATATCGTCAAGAGTGCAGGCCATACCCACGGCAAAATCAACATGCAGGAGGCTTTGCAGGAGTCGTGTAACTACTACTTCTATGAAGTCGGCCGCCTGACCTACTACGAGCACTATGCCAAAACAGGCGAAAACGCCATGGATATCGTGGCAAAAAGCCTTGGCCTCGGCGAGCCGACAGGCGGCGAACTGTATGAAAATACAGGCATGCGCGCCAACGCCGAAACAAAAAAAGCGCTCTACAGCGGCACCGATGCTGGCTGGTATGGCGCGGACGTCATCCAGGCGGCCATCGGACAGAGTGATAACAAATTTACCCCGCTTCAGATGGCAGCTTATACCTCCGCCGTTGCCAACGGCGGCACGCGCTATCGCACCACCTTCCTCTCGCGTGTGGTCTCGTGGGACTATCAGCAGCTCATTGCCCGCCATGAACCCGAGGTTCTGAGCGAACTTGCCATGTCCGACGAAGCAAAAGAATGTATCGCAACAGGCATGCGCCTTGCCGCGACCAAGGGTACGGGCGCGCAGTACCTCGCGAATTATCCCATCGCTGTTGCCTGTAAGAGTGGTACGGCGCAGTGGGGCAATATGGACTCGGGCTCTGACCATGCGTGCTTCGTGCTCTATGCCCCTGCCGACAATCCCGAGATTGCCATCAGCGTCTATGTAGAAAAGGGCGCGCAGGGCGGCTATCTCGCCAATGTCTGCATCCCCATTCTCGACGCGTATTTCTCCACCTCGTCTAAAAATGAGACCGCGCTGGGCGAAAACATCGCCAGCTGATTGAACAAGGAGCGTTCCTTTATGACCGATCTTTCCAAAATCCGTAATTTTTCCATTGTCGCGCACATTGACCACGGCAAGTCCACTCTCGCAGACCGTCTGCTTGAGGAGTGCAACACCGTCGAAAAGCGCGAAATGTCCGAGCAGATCCTCGACTCGATGGATCTCGAGCGCGAGCGCGGCATCACCATCAAGGCGCGCGCCGTGCGCTTGCAGTACCATGCCGATGACGGCGAGGACTATATCCTCAACCTCATCGACACCCCGGGCCACGTGGACTTTAACTATGAAGTCTCGCGCAGTCTGTCCGCTTGCGAGGGCGCACTTCTGGTCGTCGATGCCTCGCAGGGTATCGAGGCGCAGACTTTGGCAAACACCTACCTTGCCATCGACAACAATCTCGAGGTGCTTCCCGTTATCAACAAAATTGACCTCCCCGCGGCAAGACCCGACGAGGTCAAGCACGAAATTGAGGATGTCATCGGCATTCCCGCGCTTGACGCGCCCGAAATTTCCGCGAAAAACGGCATCAATATCCACGCGGTGCTCGAGCAGGTCGTCCATGGCGTGCCCGCTCCCACGGGTGACCGTGGAGCGCCGTTGCAGTGCCTGATTTTTGACAGCCAGTACGATTCTTACCGCGCCGCGATCGTCTACATGCGCGTGGTAAACGGTACGGTGCGCGCAGGCATGGATATCAAAATGATGGCAACGGGCGCAACCTATAAGGTCGTCGAGGTCGG
>JAZUCN010000012.1:0-3005 GCA_045639205.1 Oscillospiraceae bacterium
TGCCTTGCCGCGCACGACATTCTCTTCGCGCTTTTCTTTCTTGAACCACTGTTTGATTTTGATGCGCGCCTGGTTCGACTGGCAGATATTCAGCCAGTCGCGGCTGGGACCTTTTGCGGATTTCGAGGTCAGAATCTCGACGATATCGCCGTTGTGGAGCGCCTCGTCATAGCTTGCGATGCGGTTGTTGACCTTTGCGCCGATCATGGAGTTGCCGACAGCCGAATGGATGGCGTAGGCAAAGTCGATGGGCGTCGAGCCTGCGGGCAGGCTGATGACCTTGCCCTTGGGCGTAAAGACAAAGACCTCATCATCGAACATGTCGACCTTGAGCGAATGGATATAGTCATCGGCCTCGACGTCCTGCTGGTTTTCAAGCAGGCGCCTAACCCACTCAAATTCCTTTTCCGAGCCGCCTTCGACCTGTTCTTTGTACTTCCAGTGCGCGGCAACGCCGTATTCTGCCGTCTGGTGCATATCCCAGGTGCGGATCTGCACCTCGAAGGGGATGCCCTGCGAGCCGATGACGGTCGTGTGCAGCGACTGATACATATTGGGCTTGGGCGTGGAGATATAGTCCTTAAAACGCCCGGGGATGGGGTTATACAAATCGTGGATGTGACCGAGGACGTTATAGCAGTCTGCGATATTGTCCACGATCACGCGGAAGGCGTACAGGTCATAGAGCTCTTCGACGCTCTTGTGCTGGGCGCGCATTTTGCGGTAGATGGAATAGATGTGCTTGACGCGTCCGTAAATAGAGCCGTGGATGCCCACAGAGGCAAGGCGGCTGGTGATTTTCGACTGGATGGCGTTCATGAAGTTGTTCGCGTCCGCCTCGTGCTGTTTGAGGAAGTCGAGAATCATGTGGTAGCCATCGGGGTCAAGATACTGCAGCGATGCGTCCTCGAGTTCCCATTTGATCTTCTGCATACCGAGGCGGTGCGCCAGCGGGGCATAGATTTCCATCGTCTCCATGGACTTGGAAATCTGCTTCGAGGGGGTCTGATACTCCAGCGTGCGCGTATTGTGCAGGCGGTCAGAAATCTTGATGAGGATGACGCGGATGTCCTTGGACATGGCCATGAACATCTTGCGCAGGTTTTCCATCTGCTGTTCTTCGGTGGAGGAATACTGCACGCGCGTGAGTTTTGTGACACCCTCGACGAGTTCTGCGATCGTCGTGCCAAACAGGCGCGAGATATCTTCAAAACTGGTGTCGGTATCCTCGAGACAATCGTGCAGAAGCGCGGCAACGATGGCATCGGTGTCAAGACCGATCTCCGCGACGATTTCCGCTACGGCAATCGGGTGGATGATATAAGGCTCGCCCGACTTGCGAAGCTGCAGGGCGTGCTTTTTATCGGCATAGCGATAGGCGCACTCAATCAGACCGAGGTCCGCCGAAGGCGAGCATCGCTCGATGGTGCGAAGTAGGGACTGATAATGTTCTTCACGGACT
The DNA here is from genome assembly GCA_045639205.1 of Oscillospiraceae bacterium. Classification (GTDB taxonomy): domain Bacteria; phylum Bacillota; class Clostridia; order Oscillospirales; family Oscillospiraceae; genus CAG-170. The sequence goes on from JAZUCN010000012.1 coordinate 1,463, forward strand.
GACATTTACTCACCTGCTCTCTGCTTTTTCAGGCGTGAAAGGATCTCGCTCTGCTCCAAATCGACCTTGCGGCCGTTACTGCAGAGCGTGATATGTACGGTTTTTTTATTGCGGCGCAGGCGCAAAAGCTCCTGCTCGGCAAATACATCCAGGCAGATAAACAACTGCGCGGGCGTGCAAAGACCGCTGCTGCGGCTGATTTTGCGGCACAGACAGGCGGGTTCTTCCGTCAGCCTGCCGCCCGCGGCCTCGGCGCACAGATAGCGCCAAACGGCGACAAATTCCTGCCGCTCGGGCAAAAGTTCCGCCGCCTGTTCGGACGGCAGGGTCTTGCCTGCAGCAAAATCTTCATAAAGCGCCTGCGCGTGACGGAAACTTTCGCGAGCCGATTCGTCGGGACGGATGTCGACAAGGCTCAGCTGCACCGCGCGCGAAGAGCGATATTCGTTGATCTGCGGGGTAAAAGCAACATCGACCGAATCGCCGCGCGAAATGCCTGCGCGAAGCGCGTCTGTCGAGAAGAAAATGGCCTGGAACGAGTATCTGCCGCGGCTCAATCGCAGGCGCAGATGCTTGCCGCCGCCAACCTCGGACAGGTCGCTGACGGTAAAGCCGCTCATGCAAAGCACCGGGCGGGGACAGCCTGCGCCGCAGGGCTCGAGCTCATCGAGCGCTTCGATGTTTTCGATGCTTAAAAGCTGCGGCGGAATCTCGCAGTCGATCTGCAGAGCCGAGCAACAATCATCGGAGCGGGAAAATTCTTCGGCGCGCGCGCAAATTGCCTCGCGGAAAGCGTCAATGCGGTCACGGCGGATGGTAAAGCCTGCGGCAAGTTCGTGCCCGCCGTAACTTTCGAGCAGGTCGGACAGCGCTTCGAGTGAGCGGAAGAGATTGAACCCGCCATACGAGCGCGAAGAGGCTTTGCCCTTTTCGCCGTCAAGGCAGATGAGGAAGGTCGGGCAACTGTATTCTTCGGCCAAACGCGAGGCGACGATGCCCACCACGCCCTGATGCCACGAGGCATCTGCCAGCACGATGGCACCTTGCGGGGGATTGCGGCGGAGCATGGAAACTGCGCTCTGATAAATCTCGCCCTCAATTTCCTGGCGTTTGCGGTTGAGCCTGCAAAGGCGCTGGGAAAGCTCCTGCGCGCGCTGGACAGATTCTGTCATGAAAAGTTCGGTCGCAATCTCGACCTGTCCCATGCGCCCGGCGGCATTGATGCGCGGGGCGAGGGTGTAGCCGATGGTGCCTGCGGTGATGGGGGCTTTACAGCCGCATTCTTCCATCAAGGCGGCAAGACCCACACGCTTGGGGTTTGCAAGCTCGCGCAGACCCTGCGCGACCATGGCGCGGTTTTCACCTGTGAGCGGCATGACATCCGCGACCGTGCCGAGGCACAAAAGGTCGCAATAACGCGAAAGAAGCGCGGATTGGTCGCCGTCGATGGCGGCGGCGAGTTTAAACGCAACGCCCACGCCAGCCAAATCTTCATAGCCTGCGGGCTGGTCATGGCGATGCGGGTCGACAACGGCCGCCGCGT
>JAZUCN010000013.1:0-5344 GCA_045639205.1 Oscillospiraceae bacterium
CAGTTATAGGGCGCGGCCGCCTGCACGCCGAGGATGAAATCAAAGCGCTCAATGTATGGCTTCATGACCTCGGGGATCTGTACGGCGCCGAGATTGGACAGCGTCAGGCAGGATTTCTTCTCGCCCACCGTGTCAAAGACCGCCTTCATTACAAGGTTTTTCAGCGGCAGTGGAATCAGCCGCACGAGCGGGTTGCGCTCATCGTTAACATTGGTTGCGATGAGACAGCTCATATGCTTTGCTGTGATGTCCATGCCCATTTTGTGCCTGACGATTTTGCAAATCTCGTCAAAACTGTACTGCCCAAGGCGGGGGTCGAGTTCGGGAATGGTGTACATGGCGAAGTTGCGGAGCGTGTTGCTCGGGAAAAGTTTTCGCAGATTTACGGGGATGAGCACCTTGAGCGGTTTTCGTTTGCGCGCGGATTTGACGGTCTCAAACTGCAGATTCTGCAGTGCCTGAAGCATCACGGCACTTAAAAATGCCGTGAGCGTCACATCATGCTCATGCGCAAGCGCGAGCGTCTGCTCCACAGGAAGATGAAAGCAGGTCAGATTCAAAGTGCCGTCTGCCTGCGCAGGAGCACGTAATCTCCACGCATTGGTATCTTTGCGGCTGGCGGCAATCTTGCCTGCGTAGCGCAAAAAACTGTCCTCCAATTCTTCTTCCCGCACAGCCTCGCGGCGGTCAAGCACGCCATGCTCACAAGGCACGTGGATCGCGTATTTCTGCTCGAGATATTCTGCTGTGAGACTCTTGAGGAAGATGAGCGCGCCTGTGCCGTCGGTCAGCGAGTGGAAAAATTCCACCGCAATGCGGTTTTCATACGCGATGACGCGGAAGGCGCAGTTTCGCATTTCCTCGCGGTCCATGAATACGAGCGGATAACTGTATTCTTCGCTGATTTTGGGCGCGTGAGCGACCTGCTGCAGGTAGTACCAGAATACACCCCTGCGAAGCCGCGCGGCAATCGAGGGAAAGCGCGGAACGGTCGCATCAAGTGCCGACTGCAGAATATCTTTGTCGACCGCCTCGCAGAGGGTGACGGATTGCCGAAAGAGGTTGCTCCAGTTTTTGCGCCTTGCCGCGGGATAGATTTTCGCGGCGTTGTCCAAGCGCACCCATGTGAGTGGTTTGTAGGTTTGTTTTGCCATACTGCTGCCTTTCTGTTTGGCTGAAATTCTGCAAACAGGATAGCATTTTGCGCGCAAAAAATCCACCTGCTTTTGGGGAAAGGTGACTCTCCTGCAGGTAGAATCGGCACTCTACCACCCAGTTTGCAAGGCTTTTGCGCGATTGACAAGTAATCGGGCAGTATGGTAAAATGAGCGGGCACAAGCGGGCATGATGGAATTGGCAGACATGCAGGATTTAGGTTCCTGTGCCTTGTGCGTTGGGGTTCAAGTCCCCATGCCCGCACCAAAATCACGGATACCCATTGTGGTGTCCGTGATTTTCTTATGCAAAGAAATTTCTTGCCAAACAGCCTGCTTGCTTGTAAAATAAACGCAGAATTCAAAAAGGAGATACCCTTATGAAACGTAATGCAGAGGCCATGCGCGCTTTGAAGTTTACACTGTTTTCTCTCAGTGCAGGTGTCATCCAAATCGCATCGTACACGGCGCTGTACGAGTGGGTGCATCTGACCGAGTGGGTCAGTTATCTGATTGCGCTCATCTTGTCGGTTGTATGGAACTTCACCTTTAACCGCAAGTTTACCTTCCGCTCGGCAAACAACGTGCCCATCGCGATGCTCAAAGTCGCGGCGTTTTACGCGGTGTTCACCCCGCTGTCGACATGGGCCGACGCAAGGCTCGTTGCCATCGGCTGGAACGGCTATGTTGTGACAGTACTGATGATGCTTGCCAACTTCGTCACGGAGTTTCTCTATGACCGCTTTGTGGTCTTTGGCGCGAGCATCGACTCAGCTGTGCAGGAGAAAGAATAAAAAAATCCCCGTCCACACGGACGGGGATTTTTTTATTTCTTTTTGCGATAGAACACGTAAAAGGTGAGAATCTCTGCGAGCAAACACATCGGAAGCGCGGCGAAAAAGTCGACTGCCGAGTGCTGTTTGATAAAGCAGATGGACATGCAGATGAGCACGACCAAAACAGTAACACCAATCTTGATGCCGACATGCGCGTCTTTCTTGCGAAGCCATGTTGAGGCGATGCCGAGCGAGTATGCCGCATGCAAAGACGGGCAGACGTTGGTGCTGGTATCAAACGCGTACAGAAACGCCACGATGTCCGTCAGGAAATTTTCACGCGGGAACACTTCGGGGCGCAGGTCCTGCCGATTGGGGAAGATGATGTAGACGGTCATCGCCACGACCTGCGTGATGATGATGTAGGTCATCATTTTGCGGAAACTGTCTGTGTCATAGAGCGCAAAATACAAAAGCGACGCGGCGATGAGCACATACCACAACACGTAGGGAATGACAAACCATTCACAGAACGGAATCATGTCATCGAGCGCGCAGTGCACGGCGTAGCAACTTTCTCGGGGGATGAAATTTTCGGTGATAAAATACGCGGCAAAGTAGAACACCCAGCCAAGCAGTAATTTTAAGTGCGAAAAGCGTGGGTCATTCAGCCGTGACAGGCGAAACTCGCGGTAATCAACAACAGGTGTTTTCAAGATTTGGAGGCCTCCTCGCAGGCGATGTTATAGGGATATTCTTTCCTCGGCACATTGTCATACGGCACGACGATATGCCGCGGCAGACTTTGGGCAGTTTCGGTGATGCGATTCATGAGAATCTCGCAGATGCGCTTGCGCTCGGTGTCGCTGTCGGATTCGGGGTCACACTGCACCGCCTGCGCGAGCACGGCTTTTCTCAAATTTGGCGCGAGATACATCGGCACGAAGCAGATGGCCTTGCCGGTCTGCTTGTAATAGAGCTTGGCGACATCGATGAAATTGGTCTGAAATTCGTTGACGATGTGGTTGCGCTTGGTGCGGTATTCGGGAAAGATGATGAGATTTTTCCCGTCCTTGAGCGCGCGCACGCTCTGCTTGAATGTCATCAGCACGCGGCTGTCGCGGTCAACCGAGATGGTGTTCGCATTTTGGAACAAACACGCGGCAAGCGGCGCGATGAGATAAGACAGAAGTTTGAAAAACGGACGCACGAGGCGCGGCTTGTTGCGCCAAAAATCCTCATAGGCATAAGCAGGCACGTCCTTCATGCGCATCATCGGACCTGCGCACCAAATCGCGCGCGGCGTGGGGAAATAAATCTCCGCCACGATCGGTCCGTTCATTTTCGCGTGGTTGCCGACAATGATGCACGGCTCGTCGGGCAGATTTTCCAAACCCTCGATGGTCGTTTTGGGATAGAACAGCCAAATCAGCCACCGAAGGACGCGGAAACAGCCATATGAAACAGTTTTTTTCTTTGTTGAATGATGCAAGAAAAACGCCCTTTCGTATCTGCGCAGATAACTGCGCGCATGGAAAACTTATACTCAAAAACCATTATATCGGGGGAAAACAGATAGTCAAGAAACAAACTGTGAACAAATATATCAAATCAAATAAATGCGGCATTTGCCTTGCGGATGTGGCTTGATTTTCCGTGCGGAAGGTGTAAAATAATGGTTAGAAAGCCCGAAGGGCAGAAAAGAGAGGAAAATGAAATATGAGCAAGAAAATCGTATGCGCAGTTCTGGCTGTGCTGATGTGCATGACAGTACTGACAGGCTGCGGCCATGAACATACATGGACACCCGCAACCTGCACCGCTCCGCAGACCTGCACCGAGTGCGGCGAAGTCGAGGGCGAAGCACTCGAGCATGTGTGGACGGATGCCACTTGTGCTGCGGCAAAGACCTGTACCGCTTGCGGCGAGATCGAAGGCGAAGCGCTTGAGCATCAGTTGACTCCTGCAACCTATCAGCAGGGCGAAACCTGCACGGTTTGCGGCGAGGTCGTTGGTGAGGCTCTGCAGGCAGACTTCGAGCGTTACGGCATCGCGGCCGATATGCAGGTCGGTCAGAGTTACACCTACAACACCGTCACGGGTGAGAATCAGCCCACACAAGGCACGACCACCATTGCGAATTATGAAGTTGTCGACTCCTATGAGCAGCTTCAAGCGCGTGAGGGCTATCAATGTCACGTGGTCACGTTCGAAACTGTTTTTGCAGACCCTGCTGTCATGCAGACGGGCGTGCATGTCGATTACACCTGTACGAACTATTATGACATTGCAGGCTTCAAAGATGCCGCCGACCACTCCGACGCGGGCATTTCGGTCCATACTGTGAATTATAACGGAGAAGAAGTTCCCGTGTACTTCGGCCAGACGGGCGGCTACACCCCCAACGCTGATAACACCTTGACCTTCAAACTGACCTTGGGTGCACAGATTCCCGTCGGTTATGACGGCATTGTCATCGGTCTGAACAAAGGTACCATTGACACTCGCGTCAACAACTATCTCTTTGACGTCTATAACGCGGAAGACTTCCTGCTCTTCCGTATCATGGGCTAAAAGAACAGCAAATAAAAAGCAAGGCTCTTTTGAGCCGTGCTTTTTTATTCTTTGAATTTTTCTCGGTTCCGTTTGACGAAAACAAAAGACCGTTTTATTGTACAACGGAAGAGATATAATGCAGATATCTCAAAAAGGGGGTGAAAGCATGGAGATCTACAAACATCACATCTCACGCAAGGGGGTACTTTTGAGCGATGTCTTCGCGGATTTGGTCAGTTTGGCTGTTGAAGATTACATGGAACTGACAAAAATTGTGGTGGAGAAAATTCTGCCTGCAAACACAATCCAAAAGATTTGGGCGGTTGAAAATGAGTTCGAAAATATCGAAGTTTATTACAGACAAAACGGCAGAAAAAAAGAACTGAACTTTGTGCTTCTATGCAAATGGCATGGAATTGATGTTACGGAGTACGATCAGGATTTGGAGCATATTTCTTGGGCAGATCTAAATCTTGATAATGGCGAGATCATACGCCGATACAACGCATGGGTCAAGCAATATTTAAAAGATTATAAAAGGGAGCATTTTGGACAGCGGAGAACTTTGTGGGAAATTTTGTGGGGATAATAGGAGAATGATTTATTCGTCATATTTTTTGCGGTTTCTTGCGGCGGGGTCATCGCAGGGGCGCGTGATGCCTGTGCGGCGCTCTTTAGACAGGCCACCTGCCATCGAGTCGATGGGTCCGTCGAGGAAGGTGGCGCGGACGATAGCGCTCTCGCCAAATTTATCGCGGATGGCGTCAACGGCGCTGTCGAGTTTTTCCATGCGTGCGTAATCCGAGGCATCAAAGAGGTTATACTGGCGATAGCTTGCATCGGACAGGCGCGTGAGTT
>JAZUCN010000014.1:0-5707 GCA_045639205.1 Oscillospiraceae bacterium
GCGGGCGATGCCGTCACCGACGAGGATGAGGCTGCCTGTTTCGGATTGGTTGATAACAGTCTGATAGTGTTTGATCTGACTGCGGATGATCTTGGAAATTTCTTGCGGTTGCAATTGCATAGGTTCACCAGCTTTCGTGATGAGTCGTTACAAAACAGTGTTTTTGAGCAGTTTCTGCATTTGCTCAAGATGATGACGCACAGAGCCGTCGAGTTGACGCTCGGGCAGTTCCAGGCGGATGCCGCCGAGGAGGGAGGCATCGACGCGCGTGGTAAGTTCGATGGTCTTGCCTGTGATGCTTTCGAGTTTTCTCACAAGTTTTTCGCGCAGAGCATCGGACAGCTCCACCGCGCTGACGGCGCGGACAGGAAGGATGCCGTGGTCAATCTGATAACGGCGGCGATATTCGTCGGCGCAGGCGGGAAATTCGCGCACAATGCCGTTGTCGCACAGCAGCATGAGAAAACTGCACACATACTCGTGGACATTGCCACTCCATGCCTGCTCGATCAGCGCCCGCCGTTCGGGTTTGGGGATCGACGGCGTGCACAAAAGGCGCATATAGTCCGGCTCTTGCTCAAAAGCGGCACGGACAAGTTGCAAATCCGCAAGGATCTGCGCGTGCAGGGATTCCTCTTTGGCAAGGTCATACAGCGCCCCGCCGTAAGTTCTGGCAGTCTGCGTCATGACACGTCACCCAAGTTGCGGATAAATCCTTCGATGAGCGCTTCGTGGTCTTCTTCGCGGATTTCCTTTTGTGTAATTTTTTCTGCAAGGTTGACGGCGAGCGAGGAAAGTTCGTCCTTCATCTCATTGACCGCCTTTTTGCGTTCCTGCGCGATATCGGCATCTGCCTTACTGCGGATGGCCTGCGCCTCTTTGCGCGCGGCATCGATCAGCTCGTCACTGCGTGTCTGCGCCTCGGTGAGCGCGCGGGCGGTGATGGCGGCCGCTTCATCGTGAGCGGTATCAAGGTGTGCCTCGTAGTTGGACTTTGCCGACTGTGCCGCTTCGTTTGCGCGATTTGCCTCGTCATAGACGGCGTCGACTTCCGCCTGCCGTTTGGCAAGGATTTCTTTGATGGGTTTGAACAGGAAACGTTTGAACAGATACATCTGGATGAACAGATTCAGAATCTGCGCAATAAACGTCCAATGCTGAAACGATACCAGAGATTGAAACTCCATGATCGTTTCCTCCTTTCCGAGGGTAAGTTCCGAGGGCGATTAGAGCATGCCGAGGAACAGATTGGGTGCGACAAAGATCAAAAGCAGACCTGTGACGAAGCCGTAGATACCGGTGGTTTCCGACAGTGCAACGCCGAGCAGAAGCGTGGACGTGACATCGCCCTTGCTTTCCGGCTGACGGGCGACGGCCTCAACGGCCTTGCCTGCGGCATAACCTTCACCGATACCGGGGCCGATACCTGCGATCAGTGCCAAACCTGCGCCGATGGCGCAACCCATGAGAACGAGAGCTTTTTCCATAAAACAGTTCCTCCTAAACGTGTTTGATTATCTGCTGGATGCGGCAGAGTCATTCTTCTGCCGCGCTTGCGATGAACATCATGGTCAGCATGCAGAAGATGAATGCCTGCATGAAACTGCCGAACCAGTCAAAATATAGCGAGATGACGGCGGGAAGACCGACCGTCAGGAACGGAATCGCACCGAGAAGTTTGCCGAGCAGACCCGGTAACAGGGAAAACAGTGCGTGATTTGCCGCGATAAGTGCGGCGTAGATGAGCGCTGTGATGACCGCGCCCGACACGATGTTGCCAAAGTGACGGAAGGCCATCGAGATCGGCGTGAAGAGCTCGCCGAGGACATTGAACGGCGCCATGACGATGATCGGATCGCCGAAACTCTTGAGGTAGCCGCCAAGTCCGTTGGTGCGGATTTTGGTGGCTGTGATGATGACGAAGACGACGATTGCCCAGGCGAGGGTGGTCGACACATCAGCCGTCGGCGACCACAAGCCAAGCAGGGAGGCTAGGCTCGAACCGAGCGAGAGGCAGAAAATCGCTGCAATGAAAGGCGTATAGTGCAGCCATCTTTCGCCCATGTTGGTTTTGACGAAGTTGGTGACGGTCTGCACGAGGAATTCTGCCGCCGCCTGCCGTTTGGAGATATTCTTTACGCGCAGGTCATGTGTCAGCCAGATGCAAAGGCCTGTCAGCACCAGCATCACGCCCCAGGTGACAACAAGCGAGGCTGTGATGGGGATGCCGCCGAGGATGGGGATGACAAAATAGATCGGCGCGCCTTGAATGTTGACATTCAAGCCTCTTCCACCTCCTTCGATTTTTCCTGCGGGCGATAAAGACCCAACAGTGACATCGCGTAGATGACGATTTTCGGAAGCAGGAACGGAATGAGGGTGGCGATGAGGTTCAAATGCAGTACGCGGATGCCGATGAGAATCGCGGCGATGCACAAGAACATGCGCAGAATATAGGATGACTGCACGAAGCGGGCTTGCCCACTTTCACGCTCGAGCGCTTTTTGCACGGTGATGCCCATGAGAAAGAAATTCAAAACGGCAAAAAAGGCACTGTAAAGTGCGCCGAGGAGCACAGCAATGTCAAAACGGCCGACAGCGGCAAAAATGAGGCACATAAGCACTGCGCCTGCGGCAACGCCAACGGCAATGTGCCATGTTTCGCGCAGAATCGCTTTTTGAATCTTCATATTTGGCTTCCTTTCCGAGATTATTCGTGGGTGTTAAACGAAGTGGGAGGTGTTTCGCCGCGTGTGGGGCGGGCGTATTTCATCAGTATCTGACGCGCACTGCAGAAGGCGGTGATGATGCCTACGACGATGGCGGCGACGATGATCCAAACGCCCCAGCCGAGTCTTGTGACGGCAAGGTGTGCCAAAAAGGTCAGCACGAGCGGCGGCGAGATGATGGAAAAGCCGAGCTGACCGACGAGCGTAATTGCGCGCATGAGGCGCTGAATCGACCGCATACTGACCTCCCGTAAGATAAACATAATATCCTATATATTATACCATATTATCAATGGCGTGGCAAGAAAAAACAAGATATGGAAACCTTCGGCGCTTTATGGTAAAATAAGAAAAAACAAGGAGGTGCGCCGATGGAACGGACGATGAGCGGATACTGCCGTGCAATCGACGCGGCACGGGTCGTGCTGTGCGAACTGGACGCGGGCGAAGTTGACATCGGGTGCGGGTTTGAAACTTGCGCACATGCACCGCAGTGCCAGGTTGCAGAGCAGATTCGCCAGTTTTTACGAGAAGCGGAGGAAGAGTCATGACACTGGATGAAAAGTTCTTACAGCAGTTACAGCATGATGCGGATGAGGCGGTGCGCCTTGGTGCGTGTGCGCCGAAGAGGCTGCTTGCGCAGGCGGCGCAATATGGCGCGGCATCTGCGGTGAAGCAGCTACTCTCGCGCAATCGCTGCAGCGATAATTTTGACGCGCTTGCCGAAAAGGGGCTGTTGCGGCTGTCTGCCGAGGCGCGGGTATGCAGCAAGGAATATGGGGCGCTGTTTACTGATGAAGAGGCAGATGCCTGTCTGCAGATGCTGCTTGATGTGGGATATTTTGGCTGAACGGGAGAGAAAATATGCAGATTTGTTTATATGGCGCTTCGAGCAACACGCTCTCGCCTGCATATCTCGATAGCGCGTATGAGATGGGACGGCTGATTGCCGCGCATGCACACGCGATGGTTTATGGCGGCGGCGCACAGGGAATTATGGGTGCTGCCGCGCGCGGCGTGCAGGAACATGGCGGCGAGGTCATCGGCGTTGCGCCATCGTTTTTTAACGTTGACGGCATTTTATACGAGCACTGCACGGAATTTATCTACACCGAGACGATGCGCGAACGCAAGCAGATTATGGACGAGCGTGCCGAGGCGTTCATCCTTGCCCCTGGCGGCATCGGCAGTTTTGAGGAGTTTTTTGAGATTCTGACGCTCAAACAACTCGGCAAGCATAACAGACCGATTGCGATTCTGAACACGAATGGATATTATGAGCCGCTTCGGGCGATGCTTGAGCACGCAGTGCGCGAGAATTTTGCAAAAGAGCCGTGCTTGAGACTTTACAAGTTCTGTCAAACACCGCAAGAGGTGATGGAATATTTGGAGCAGTATGATGCGCAGGCACTCGATATCAGACATTTGAAGAACATATAAGAAAAAGCCACCCGTGAGGGTGGCTTTTTGTTATGCGAAAGGTTCTTTGCCGTCGCGGTGGATGCAAATCTCGTCGATAACGGCGTTATTGCGGTGCTCGATGAGGAAGGCGGCAACGTCCGCGACTTCCTCGGGAAGCGTCATACCGTCGGGTTTGAGGTCGGGACGCGCGGTGCGCACCATGTCGGTCAGCACGCCGCCGGGACTGATGAGGTGTACGCGGATCCCATCCTTATAAACCTCGTTGGCAAGCGATTTTGTAAAGCCTGCCAAGGCGTGTTTCGAGGCGGCGTAGACACTCTGCAGGGGATAACCTTTATGCGCGACGACGGATGCGATATTGATGATGGACGCGCAATCCGATTGGCGAAGCAGGGGAAGTGCTTTTTGGCAGAGCATAAACGGCGCGCGGACATTGAGCGCCATGATGCGGTCAAAGTCGGCCATGGAAATCTCTTCAAACGGGCAGGACTGCGCCAGGCCTGCGCAGTTGACAAGTACGTCAAGACCGCCAAAGTGCGTCTTTGTATCGTCAATGACAGTATCTGCAAAGGATTCATCGCAGAGGTTGCCTGCGCATGTAAGCACATCTGCGCCGAGGTCGGTGAGTTCCTGCTTCAAGGCGGTGAGCTTTTCCTCGTCACGGCCAAGAATCACAAGATTCATGCCGCCATGCGCGAAGCGGCGCGCGATGCACGAGCCGATGCCGCCGCTTGCGCCTGTGATGAGGGCGATTTTCTTTCTCATATCAGCAGGCAAACGATTTGACGGGGGAGATGTCAAGGTCGGTGCAGGTTTCAAGGAAGGTCAGAAGTTCCTTTGCAATCGTCAGCACACCGCCCTTGCTGTCCGATTCGATGTTCAGCGGCATCAAGGGGTCATGCAGGCTCAAACGAAGCAGGAACCAGCCATCGCCATGGTCTTTATCAAGGTTGACGCGGATGCCCTCGTGGTTATCGGGGGCAATCGTCCAGCCTTCTTGTGCCTTGGCATACTCTGCAAGGCGGTCAATGATGGCAAGACCGATGGGTTTAAAGTCCTCACAGAGAATGTTCATGCGGAATTCCTTGCCTTCGGCAGGCTCTGCAAGGTCTGCGATGAGCGACTCAAGCGTATAGCCTTCTTTTTTGCCGCGGGCAAGTTCGATGAGCAGTTTGGTGACAAGATAAGCGCCATCGTCGAGGAAATAGTTCTCTTTCAGTGCGCCGTGACCCGAGGTTTCCATGGCAAGCTGGCTGTCCTGTCCTGCGGCGTTCAGGCGCATGGACTCGTTGATGACATTGCGGTAGCCGCGCTTGAAGCGCAGGTGCACGCCGCCGAGCTTTTCAATGAAGGCGGCAAGACCCGTCGAGGTGATGGAGTCGGTAACGATGGTCGTGCCCGGATGGTCGCGCAGGAGAATTGCGGACATCATGGCGATGATGCGGTTGCGGTTGAGCTCGGAACCATCGGAAAGGACAGCGCCTGCGCGGTCAACGTCCGTATCGAAGATGATGCCGAGGTCTGCCTTGGTTTCACGCACAGCGTCGGTGATCGAC
>JAZUCN010000015.1:0-19797 GCA_045639205.1 Oscillospiraceae bacterium
CTTCGATATCATCCGTATCAAACAGATGACGCGCCTCGGTGCGGTTGAGCGAAAGGATGTCGCACTTTGTTGCCACCGCGCGAACCTTCTCGCGGCAGGCAGGGTTTGCTACATCGGCGTTGAGTTCCCACTCGAGCGTAAAACCATATTGCTCTTTCAGCGAAAGAATCCCTTCCCAATAGCCCTCGGGAAGATCCTTGAAGATATACACGCCCTTCGCGTTTTTCAAAAACGGCTCAAGGTCGCTTGGCGTTGCCTCAAACATGCGATAGTGCGCCGCGCCATAGAGCGGCGTTTCCACGCGCTCGCCGTCTTCGAGATACTGCACGCAGGAAACGGCGGTATTGGGGTCTTTGACGAGCAATCCGTCCATGGTGCAGTCATTGCGCGCAAACCAATCGCCATATGTGTGGGCGAAATCCTCGCCCACACCGGTAACCAATACAGCGGACTTTGTCCAAAGCCGAATCCCGCTGAACGCGTAAATTCCGGCTCCGCCTAAACGCAGGCCAACATGGGTGCCGTTTGCCAGATGCAAATCATCGGAAACGGCTGTTGATACAGCAACATAATCAAACATAGGCTTACAGACCTGTTACAGTAAATGTCTTTGCAACGAAAGCGCCTTCGCCGACAACATACCCGGCGGCGCCGTTGGTATAGGTCGTATCTTCGCAGGTCGCGGCAACCTCGCCATCGACATACATCGTTAGCGTACTGCCCTTGACATCAAAGCGCACATCATGCCAATCGCCTTCGACATAGGTGCGTTCGGATGTAGCGAGCACACGCATTTCTTCGTCTCTACGGCAGTAGATGTAGAAGTGACCGTCTCCGAAGACCGCACCGTAATAACGGCGATGACCCTTCGAGCGCGCCACAAGACCGCCATATTTTGCGTGGACGAACTGGATTCTCGACTCGACGGAATAATCATCCCAGTCCATAGAGCCAATCGTCAGCACGCCGTTGGGCTCGGGATGCGACACAGCAAAGGTAGCCAGATAATCCGGGCCCGTATGCTTCGTGCTGTTCATAAACGCCATCATCCACTTGGTGCGGATGACAAAGGGGCTGATGTTGGGCGTCAATTCGTTTGCAAGACCCATGTGGAAACGCTCGGGCGAGCCCTTCCAGTCCATCGAGCGCAGAATCACTCGGCCATCCATTCTCGTGTCGGAAACGAGTTCAATGCCGAGGCGATATACGGCTCTGCCCATGGTGTCGGGAATCTTCCAGCTGACTTCGTTAGAGCCCTTGGAAAGCGGATGACGCTCATCTGCGTAAATGATATCGACTTCGTCGTTGCCGTTGTAGTAGTTGATAAAGAAGCGCAGGTCGGGGTTCTTGTCGCTCGGGCAATCGATCACTGCATGAACCGTCTGACCCGTGTACAGCGAGGGGCTGGCATAGACTTCAAAATAACTAGTGTCTGCCGCGGCCTTGGGCGCGGGGTCAACATAGGTCTGTGCCGAAAGCGTTGCGGTAACTGTGCCGGAAACGCCTTCAAAATCAATCGCCAGACCGGGCTTGCCCTCGGCTTCGAGCGTATTGCTCAGCTTCTTGGCGGCTTGACCAAAAGTATGGTCGGGATGGATCATCCAGCCCTGCACCGAGCCGGGATATTCAAATGCATAGCGGTCGGTGGGAAGATCGATCGTCTCGCCATTGAGCGCGGCGGCAGCCTTCAGAATGCGGCGCGTTTCACGCACAGCGTCGGTGATGCAGTCGCCGCCATCGGTGCTGACAGCATAGAATCTGTCTGCAACAGGCGCGCGCATCTCGGTGTCGGCATCGAGGCAATCCAAACCCAAACGAATCGCGTTCAGACAGCCAACATTGCCCGCGTTGCAGTCCGTATCCCAGCCTGCCGAAGCGGCGATGCCCACGCTCTTACGGAAGTTGTCGCCCGCAAACTTCAGCGCCATCACGATGGCAAGATGGTTCGTGACCATCGGGCAGTTGCCCTGATATTTTGCGTAGTTGTGATTCTCTTCGATCCAGTCGCGGACCTGCCGCCAGTCGGAGCATGCTTCGCACTGCGCAATCACATCATCAAGCAGGCTGTTCAGCTGCTTGCCGTACTGATTGTCGCCAATATACTGACGGGCATTTTTCAGCAGGGTATCCAGGTCTTTCTCGTCGAAAGCCATTGCTTCGAGAGCCGCAAGATACACCGCGCATTCTACAGCAATGCCGTCATGGCTGACGATTGCCGCTTTGCGCGCCATATCCGCCGCGCGGGCAGGATTGCCGGGGTTGCACATTGCCCAGGTATCAATGAAAATCTGCGAGCCAATCTGCTCGGCAATTGCCATGCCGTTCATTTCGCCCGAGCCGCTCAGAGGCGGCTTCACGCCCTGCTTCAGTCGCAGGTACGCGGAATGCTCGGTTGAGCGCGCCAGGCCGCCCCACCAAAGAATGGTCTTGTCCTCAACGATGTAGTTCAGCCACGTCTGACCAATCTGGTCTGCGGTGATGTCAACGGGATAGTTGTTATCCTCCAGAGCGCGGTAGAAGGCAAACGTGCCGGAGATATCATCGTCGGGAACGATGAACGGCGCGCCGGTTTTGTGCGCGACATAATAATCAATTTCGTCAAATTCTTTACGAATCGCGTCATAAGACCAGCCCTCAACGGGACGGCCCATGTAAACGCCGATGAGTTTGCCCAAAACACCGGCATAAATCTGATTTTGGTACTTGGTAATGCTCATAACAGAAATACTCCTTTATAAAGATTATCCCTTAACAGCACCGCCTGCCATGCCTTCAATGAAATGACGCTGCAGCAGCAAGAATATGATAAGGATTGGAACAATGATGATGACTGCGCCGGACATGATAACGGCGAAGTCGCGGGAGAATGTGCCGTTCAGACTGAGGAATTTCAGCGTGACCGTGAAGTTTCTCTCGTTCTGAAGCAGGGTCGTGCTCAGAAGATATTCGTTCCAGGAGAACAAGCCGACGATACAGGCAACCGTGATCATGCCGGGAGAAACGATCGGCAGAACCACTTTTGTAAACGCCTTCCATGTGTTCGCGCCGTCAATGCGCGCCGCTTCTTCGAGTTCATACGGAACTTTCAGGAAGTATGTACGCATCAGGAAGATCGGCATCGGCAGATTCCATGCCGCGATCGCGACACCTACCGCATAGGGGTTGCCGATGAGTTTCATGTTGACGAAGGAAACGTACAGCGGCAGCATAAACATCTGCAGAGGCACCGTGGTGGAAATCATGAAATACAGATTCAGCGGCTTGACCGTGCGCACACGGTTGGTAGCCAGAACGTAGCCCATGGTCGACGAGGCAATGACACCTGCGACGATCGCCGCACCGGTTACCTTGAAACTATTGATGAAGCCTTCGCTGAACTTGCCGTTTTTCCATGTATAGACAAAGTTTTCAAGATGCCATGTGGTCGGCAGGGAAAGCGGGTTCTGCATGATTTCCTGATGGGTTTTCACGCTGTTGATCAAAACCAGGGTCAGCGGGAAGAGCGAAATGATGGCCAGGACAATCAGGATGGTCAAAGCAACATAAAAAGACTTGGACCGACGCAGGCGATAGCCTGATTTTTTCACTTTATCCATTATTCCATGGCCTCCTTTCTGCTGAACCAAACATAGAAGAATGCGGCAACACAGCCAAACGCGCCCATGATCAGCGAAACCGCGGCGGCTTTGCCAAACTTAAATGCGGAGAAGGCAGTCGTATATGCATAGGTACTGAGGACTTCCGTAGCATGTGCCGGGCCGCCGGAGGTCATCAGATAAATATAGTCGTAAGTCATGAAGGAGTAGATGATGATCAGATTCATCATCAGCAGGACAGTCGGCGCGATGTTCGGCAAATAAATATGGAAGAACATCTGGAAGCCGTTTGCACCGTCAAGTTCAGCCGCTTCGATCTGATCCTGCGGTGTTTGCCGCAGCGCGGCAAAGAATATAACTGTCAGGAACCCCCAATAATGCCATATGTCGACAGCTGCGACACCGACAAGGGCGGTATCCATATTCCCCAACGGGGAGGTAATATCCCAGCCCATCCTCTGCAAAAAGCCAATCAGACCTGCATTGGGGCTGAAAATCATGTTGAGCCAGATAATGGCGTTGGTCGTAGCAGACAAAAGATACGGAACCAGATAAATAACCTGGAAGGACTTGCCGCCGATCCGATAGCGAGCCATCAGGACGGATGCCACCATCGCAATAATGACAGGGATGGTGACGAACAGCAGTGTCCATTTGAAGTTGTTGACAATGGATTGCTCAAGAACCCAGTCTTTGGCTAGTTCTTGAAAGTTCCGAAGGCCAATCCACTCCTTGTGGGAGGAAATGCCGTTCCACTTGGTAAAGGCGGAGTAAATCGTTTGAATAGCCGGGACAAGCACAACCGCACCGCTGAGGATGATTGCGGGCAAAGACAGTAAGTGATAAGTAAGTGTGCTGGTCCGTCCCCTATGAAACAGGGTGTTTTTTTTCATGGTTTTTCCCTCCAAACTCAGGATGCAGTGCCAGGAGCAGTGAAAGAAGCGCAATTACTACATTGCGGTTATGGGAAAATCCCATAACCGCAATGCGTTTACTAAAATTTACGAGAGATTAATGCTCGGGGAATTAGCCGGCAGGCTGAGTCAGAGGAACGATAACGCCGGCTGCGATTTCAGCATCCAGTTCCGTAGCAACGGTCTGGCAATACTGCTCAGCAGTCAGAACGCCCTGCCAAACGGTATCGATATCAGCAAATGCAGTTGCAGTTGCGGAGGGGAAGAAGGTGTCGGGATGGTATGCGAAGTAACCCTTGTCGATCTGGCCAACAGCCGTCTGGATTGCTTCGAGGGTAACCTTGGACAGGCCTTCCATGGTGTTTGCGTCGTAGTTCAGGATGTCCTTAACGGGAACTGCCCAGTAGCCCGGCCACTTTGCGGTCATCTGACCTGCATATTCACCGGAGAGCATGTAGTTGAGGATCTTTGCGCATTCGTCAGCCTTGTCGGTAGCAGCGTTGATTGCGAAGTTGCAGTTGATGGAAACATCGTACACAGCTTCGTCAGTCCAGCTCGAGGGCATGGGAATGAACGCAACGTTTGCCTGCTCTTCAGCCTGGAAGGACTGTGCAGCAAACTGGATGTACAGGGTCGGAGCCATGACCATGGCAGCGCGCTTGTCGCGCAGGACCTGCATGACTTCCTGGGAGTCCAGGTTCACATAGTCTTCGCCTGCGAGGTAGCCATTCTGGAACCAGGTTGCACTCTTTTCAACAGCAGCGACCATGTCGGGGTTGTTGAAGCTGGTGTTGCCAGCCAGAGCGTTGTAGAACAGCGAGGGAGCGCCAAGGTGGTTGAGGATCATGGAGCCGAAGTGGTTGTTGCAGGGCTTCCAACCCTTGTTGCCAGCACCCAGGGGGTACAGGCCGGCTGCCTTTGCTTCTTCAAGCAGAGCTTCCAGCTCTTCCAGAGTGGTCGGAGCGGTCCAACCATGCTCTTCAAAGACTTCGGTGTTGTAGAACAGGCCGCCAACGCTCATGCCGCCGGGCACGGAGTACAGGCTGCCTTCGAGGGTCAGCGAGTCATAGATAACGCCGAGGATGTTGTCCTTCCAGCCATACTGTTCAGCATAGCTGTCGAGGTTCATGACCAGGCCTTCTTCCTTGTAGGTGTTGATGTAGGACGGGCCGGATGCATAGATGATGTCAGGTGCAGTGCCTGCTGCCAGAGCACGGGGAACGTCAACGTCAACCGTGTTGCGGAACTCGATAACCAGTTCATACTGATCCTGCGAGTTGTTGTACCAGCCGCAAAGGATGTCCTTCATTGCGACCTGATAGTCCGTAGCTGCGCCCCAGAACCACATGGTGAGGGGTTCGCGGCCGCTTTCCGTGGTAACGTCGTTTGCGTCCAGAGAAACTTCCTCTTCGACAGGAGCTTCAACGGGAGCTTCAACGTCTGCGGGGGTTTCGACTGTGCCGGCGCCGCAAGCGACGAGCGCCAGAGCCATGGCGAGAACCAGGATGAGTGCGAGTAGTCTTTTCATAATTTTCCTCCATATAATCTATTACTTCAACCTGCTGTACAGTTTAAGCTACTGTCCAGTCAGGAATCAGTTCCAACAATCCGCGCGCATAGCCTTCCAGATCGATTTGGTTGACTTCCTTGACGGTCGTCCTCCAAGCCTCGGGAACAGCCTCCACGCCTGCGTATGCACCGGCCATAGCACCAGCCATCGCTGCGTTTGTATCGCAGTCGCCGCCGAGGTTTACGCTGTACTCAATGACATTCTTCGGATCGCCCTTGCCCAGGACAAACAGGCCGATGGAAACGGGGACGGAGTCAGCCGCCAAATCGCCGCCGCCGAAGTAATCATACAGTTCAGCCAACCCGGTCCTTGCGTCGGGGGCATTCTGTACCAAATTATACACGAATTCGATACGCTTTGCAATAGACGGAGCGACAATCGGATAGCCATACTTCATGCCGATTTCCGAGGCGCGGATCGTTTCTTCCACGATCTTGCCCATATCGCGCTCGCCCTGGATGCACACGGCAACGCCCCATGCGATCGCCGCCGCAGTGGAAACGCAAACGGTGGTGTTATGCGTCGGAAGACAGGTCTGATATACATCGCGAACCATCTCTTCACAGCTCGAGCCGCGCAGACCGTGGATCATGCCAACGGGGCTGATGCGCATGGCGGAGCCGTTGGTGTTGCCGTAACGGCCGCTGACGGTAATATCCGCGCCAGCGGTAATGGCCTTGAGGGCGCGCTCCGTGCTCGGGCCAAGCGGACTTGCGTACTTGCCGCGCACGCGTTCTGCCCAGCCAAGGATTTCCTTGACAACATCATGCGGAACGACCTTCTTGTTTCTGAAGAAGGAGTTCAGCAGGGCCAGTGCCTGTTCGCTGTCGTCGGTGTATTCGCCTGCCTTCAGACCGTCATGGAAAATGTGGCCCTTTTCAGGCGGATAAAACGTATCAATCCAGCCCCAGGTTTTCTGAATATACTCCTGGGTCATAAACGAGGTGGGGACGCCAAGCGCGTCACCGCAGGCCATGCCATACAGGCTGCCTAATACGCGGTCATAATTCGTCAGATTCATATAGATTGTTCTCCTTTATTCGTTTATGTTGATGCCAAATTGCTCGTGCAGTCTGTTTTGTATCTGCGCCCAGGTGGGGAAAAGAATGTCTTGTCCGCCAAACTGTTCAACGACAAAACTGGCATTTGCAGAGCCAATCCAGCCGGAAAGTACGGGGTCGTAGCCGCTTAACAATGCGCTTAGCAGACCGCTCGTGTAAGCATCGCCCGCGCCTGTAAAGTCGGTGATTTGCGCCGTCTGCACAACGGCAATCTTTGTTTCTGCGCCATTGCGATAGAGCACGCTTCCCTCTCCGCCATAGGTGACATACAGCAACAAATCGGGGAACGCAGAGGAGAATTCCGCCGCGTCTGCCCAGCCGCCTGCCCTGCAGAGCGAAGCGCATTCGCACTTATTTATAATGAGCACCTTGATATGTTGCAGATACTCAACAAGGTTTGCCGCACCGATGCCCGTCACGGCGATATTGCGTCCCGACGCGATTGCATCTTTCAGGTAAGCCGTCGTAAAAGCGTTAAGCACCGGGGATATGACAACCCAGTTTTCCATGCCAGAGGTGTCGGGGACGGCAAAATCTGCCGCGCCGGGATATCCAAAGCACATGGTCGCGCCATCGTTCTGCATGAACATCCACGCGCGGCCGCTCTGCACACCTGCAACTTCCGTTAAATTACATTCGATGCCACGCTGGAGCCACTTTTGGCGCATGAGAACGGTGTCCTCGTCATCGCCGACAGGGTAACACAGAACAGGCGTCAGTTTCCCCAATGCCGCAATACCTGCGGCAATATTTGGCGCGCAGCCGCCTGCAACCAGCGGCCTGGGGCCTTGGTTAATCAGGACAATTTCTCCTTTTTCGGGCAGGTGATCCACATGGAAAATATAGTCGCCGATGGCGGCGCCTCCAACAACTGTAATCCGATGTTTCACAATCCCCCTCCCCTCAACTTGGAATATTGTAAATATATATATACAATATATACCATGGGGTGCTGTTTTGTCAATGCTTATGACAAAATCCGCAAAAAAACCGCCAAAACCACATAGCGCTTGATATTTTGGCCAAAAAAGATTACAATGAAGAAGTATATAAGTGTAGATGTTTATAAATACACCCATCTTTCGCTTTGAGGTGCATTATGAAATTCAAAAATGTCGAAATCGATCGCACATCTCCCGTCCCCGCCTATTATCAGATCGCCATGGACATGAAAGAACGCATCAGCCGTGGTGAGTGGGGCCTGGATCAGCGCCTTCCGACAGAAACCGATTTGGCCGAGCAGTATCAGGTCTGCAGGATCACCCTGCGGCAGGCAATGGCCGAGCTGGAAAAGGACGGTCTTGTCATCAAAAAGCGCGGGCGGGGCACATTTATCCACGCCGAACCCAAAGCGCACATTACAAAATTGAACTATCTGCTGACCTCGGACGATCAGGCCACACCCGAAAACAGCTCGCTGGTTTCCACGGTATTGGAAAAGCGAATTGTAACAGATTTGTTTACCGCTGTTCATAAGAGCCTGCAATTAAAGCCCGAGGACGAAGCCGTTTATATCAAGCGTCTGTACCTGCGCGACGGCAAGCCAATTGCCATCACGCGCTCGCACATTCCGGCCTATATGGTTCCCGGCCTGGACGAAATCGCCCTGCTCAACGGCTCGCTCTCATCAACGCTCAAAAAAGTCTATAACCTCAAGCCCGTGCGCGTCGATGACAGCATCGAGGCCGTCCGTGCAACGCAGGCAGAATGCGCCCTGCTTCAATGCAGTAATGACAGCCCGATCATTCTGATTGAAGGCACCTCTTATCTAGAAGACGGCCGTCCTTTGGAATACTCGTGCACACTTTGGGCCGGTGACTCTGTCCGTTTCAGTCTGCCTCTGCTGCTGACAGGCGAGAAATAACGATTGACAAGCATCGCATTGGCATATATACTGTGCATTGTATAAAGGTATATACATCGATACATTTAATAGGAGGACTCCGTTATGGCAAAATTGGATGCGCATACTGCCAGACTTCAAATTTGGGAAGAGCTTCTGAAAGTGGCACGCCCCGATTCCAAGTTCAGTTGGGAATTTTCCGAATTCATTTGCGACTATGAAGGCAGTGACAAGGGAAATGCCCTGCTGACCGCAACCGATATGTATAAAAACGCCAAGGTGATTTTTATCACCCCTGACAACAACCTCGAAACCCTGCGCGAGCAGGCATTCTTGGATGGCAAGACGGTCATTATGACCAACTATGGCATCACCCGCGGCTTCTTCCTCATTGAGCCGGGTCAGATTCCCGCAGGCAGAGAGGCCTTTGCCTCGCTTCTTGACGGCATCGGCCGCTATTGGAAGCATCAGACCCTCGCACAGCTCAAAGAGTCTGTCGGTCATGTAGATATGATGGTCACCGGCGCTTCCGCCATTACCCCCGGCGGCATCCGCTTCGGCAAGGGTCACGGCTATTTTGATTTGGAGTGGGCGATGCTCTCGACTTACGGCATCGCGGACGAAACCACCGTCATCGTCGGCGCTGGCCACGATTGTCAGGTTGTCGACGTGGACGTTGAGGCGCAGGAATTTGATACCGCCATCGACTACATCGTCACCCCCACCAGAATCATCGAAACCCGCCACGAGTATCCCCGTCCGAGCAAGGGCATCATCTGGAGCAGATTGGCACCGGGTATGCGCGAGCAAATCCCTCCCGTTCAGGAAATGTGGTGCCTGACGCATTGTAAATAAGAAAACCGGCAGTTCGCTTTCTCAAAGCGAACTGCCGTTCTTTTCTGTGCACTTCATGAGTTTTGTCTTTACAAACCCTGCGTCTAAAGCTATACTTGTATTATCGATGATTCTCAAGATTCTAAAATAATAAGAAACAAAAGGAGAAAAACCGATTTTGGAACAAAAAGTGCTCGAAAAAGTAGATAGATTTTCTCCGATGCCTGTATACCAGCAGATTGCAAACGACATCATTTCGCGCATCTCTCAGGACGAGTGGATCATTGGCGGAAAACTGCCGTCTGAAAGTGAAATCAGCGCGGAATACGGCGCAAGCCGCGTCACTGTGCGCCATGCGCTTGCAAAACTGGAAGCCGATGGTCTGATCACCAAACAGCGCGGCCGCGGCGCTTTTCTGAAAGCCAATAGAAACCGCACCGCCATTGATTTGTTTATGCCGCAAATCGGCGTCACACACAAATCCGATGTCATCGCCACCACGGCAAAAATATCCGTCATCACATCCGCAGGCGCGCAGGTCGTAAGCAATCTGTCCGTTGACGCAGGAACGCCGCTTGTGTACCTGGAGCGGTATTTTCTGCGCGAAAACAAGATCGTCGGCGTAAACCGCGCATGGTTCCCGCTCGAGCATGTGCCCGGCATGGCAGAACAGAATTTGATTGACAACAGCATCACCAAAACGCTCTCCGAGCGATATCATATCACCTTCAGCGCCGTAGAAAATTATATCGAATCGATTATGCTCGATGCAGTGCTTGCACAGCAGTTCGAAACGGTTTCGCCCTCTCCCGCGCTCAAAATCAGTTCTTTGTATACCCTGTCTTCGGGTGTGCCCGTACAGTACTCTGTGACGATTTGGAACGGAAATGACACGGAGTTCCGCGTGCTGATTTCCGCATAAAAACAATCCCCAACAAATTTCGATTTGTTGGGGATTTCTTGTTTTGCAAATATGTACGAGGTTTAGTCGCTCATCAGCTTTACAAAGTATTCTCTGTTGCGCGGACCGTCAAACTCCAGGAAATAAATGCCCTGCGAGTGACCGAGCAGGAGTTTGCCCTCGTGGATCGGCAGTGTGATGTTCACGCCAATCAGCGAAGATTTCACATGGCCTGCGGCATCCTGCGGCGTGTCATGCTGATGCAAAAAGTCAATGCGGGTCGGGATCAGGCGGCAGATTTCATTCTGCAAATCCAAAAAGCCATTCGGATCCCAGAAGGACGTAATGGTCAAAGCCGCGGTGGTATGCGTTGTGCAAATCACGCACATGCCTTCCTGAATGCCGCTTTCTTCCACAAATCCCTTGATGTCGTCCGTCAACGCCACAACATCGCGGTCGGTCGTTTGAATCTTGAATTTCTTCAGCATCGATGCATCCTCCAAAATAATATCGGGAATATACCCTGTATAAATTGCTTGCCTTCATTATATTGTAAGGGCGGCTGTATTGTAATATACAAAACTGACAATTTTTCACTTTCGCGGCTATCGATTTTACCAATTCTGCAGTACGGGGGCTGAAAAATCGTTGACAACTTGCATGCTTTTGCATACAATTAAACAAAGTATACCTACGCAAGGAGGTTCTCTCATGAAGAAGATTATTCTCGATTGTGATCCCGGTATGGATGACTCCATGGCGATCGTCATGGCTGTAAAATCCCCCGATTTGGACCTTGTCGCCGTTACCACCGTAAATGGCAACTACCCCGTTGATGTCACCTGCGTCAACGCAAGAAAGGTCTTGGAAATGCTGGGCCGCGCGGATATTCCCGTTTCCAGAGGCATGGCAAATCCTATGGTTCGCAGCTGCCCCAGTGACCCGTTCACCCACGGCACAGACGGCCAGGCCGAGAACTTCCTGCCCGACCCTGTCACGCCGCTTTCAGATCTGCACGCGGTCGATATGATCATCGAAACCGTCAAGAAAAACCCCGGCGAGATCACCGTCATTTGCACCGGTCCTATGAGCAACCTCGCCATGGCCATCACCAAAGCCCCCGAAATTAAGGGCATGGTCGCAGGCGTCATCGCAATTTCCGGCGCGTTCGGTCTGAACCGCTATGCCTTTGCTAACGCCACGGGCGATACGCCGCAGAGCGAATGGAACGTCTATGTCGATCCCGAAGCCGCCAAGGTGGTCTACGAATCGGGCATCCCCCTGGTTGCACTGGGTCTGGATGTCGCCACGCATTTCGACGTCAACTTCTCCGAGGCGGATATCGATGCGTTCAAAAACAGCAAAAACCCCGAGGCACGTTTCCTGCACAAGGCAATCACCTTTGTCCATGGCAGAGGCTTCGAAGCATACTGCACCATCATCGACTGCATGGCAGTCGCCTATGCCATCGACCCCACCCTGGTTGAAACCATTCAGGGTCATGTCGGTGTAGAAACCCAAAGCCCCCTGACGCTCGGTATGACCGTGCTCGACGGCAGACACCACCATGTCTGGACGCACCTGCCCGTCATTGAGATCGGCGCCAAGGCCGATTGCGGTCGTTTCCTGCAGCTGCTGAAAGAACTCGTGCTTGCTTAACGGAGGCAACAACCATGAAAAAAGAACGCATCTATATCGCAGGGCCCATGTGCTTTTATGAAGATGGCTACCCCAGATGGGACCTCATGCGCGACCGCGCGAAGATCAAAGGCTTCGACGTTACCATGCCCAGTGATGCCAAACTGGAGATGGATCCTGTCGAGCTGAACAAAAACGCCATTACCATTTTCAACAACTGCGCAAGATGCATGAACGAATCGACCGCCATCATCTGCAACCTGGAATTCTACCGCGGCGCGGATGTCGACGGCGGCAGTATCTACGAGCTTGGCATGGCCTATGCCAAAGACGCGCATTGCTACTGCTATACCCGTGACAAGCGCCCCATGTTCTGGAAGTACCAGGGAAGCACCATCAAAGACGGCGCTGTCTATGACCGCAAGGGTCGCGTGCTTCCTTACGGACACCTGCCCTTCTCCCCCAACATCATCGGCTCTTCCAAAATTGTCGAAGGCGACTTTGATGACTGTCTGCAGGTGTTCTCCATCGACATGGAGGAAAAGCGCAAACACGCGGCAACCGCGGTGCCTGCCGCAACGCACAGCAAAACACCGCTCGATAATAAGGGCATGCCCGTTGTCTACATTGCAGGCCCCGAGCGTTACGATGCCGATTGCGCCGAGCAATATGCCAGGATGAAGGCCTTGTGCGCCGAAAACGGCTTGTTCGCCATCGTGCCTACCGATGAAATTCCCGGTATCCCCGCGGCAAACACAGGCGACATCTACACTGACGCGTACCTGATTTTCCTGCGTCAGCAGCAGCACGTGCGTGATTGCGATATCATCCTTGCGAATCTGAACGATTTCCATGGTTGGGAGCCAGACAGCGACACTTCGTTTGAGTGTGGCATGGCTTATCAGCTCGGAAAGAAAATGTTCTCTTACATGGAAAGCACCGCACGCATGATCGACCGCGTTCCGAACTTCGGTCCCGAGCGCGAATATCGTGATGCCTGCGGATGCAACGCCGAAAACTTCGACTATCCGATCAATCTGATGTTCTCCGGCTCTATGCCCGTATTTGAGGGCAACTTCGAAACGGCGCTTGCCAAAATGCTTGAGGCACTGAACGCCGACAACTAAAAATTTTACTGGCGAGCGTCAGATACCTGCACATGTGGAGAATCTGACGCTCTGCGCATACACATAACCAGGAAAGGTGGTAATCACATATGGGCTTCCGCGAATCCTATGCCGAGAAATTCAATCGTGAACTTGCAAAAAAAACGCGCGTTGTCGATGTGGCAACGGGCAGAATCCCTGCGGATTTGGTATTGAAACACGCATCGTATGTGAATGTGTTCAGCAACAGCATCTGCACAGGCGATATCGCCGTTGCAGAAGGCCTCATTGTCGGCGTCGGCGAGTATCACGGTCAAACTGAAATCGACGCATCTGACAAACTGGTGCTTCCGGGGTTCATTGATGCGCATATCCACCTGGAAAGTTCCCTTGTGCCGCCGAGTGAGTTTGCCAAAGCCGTCCTTCCGCACGGCACGACCACCGTCGTTGCAGACCCCCACGAAATCGCAAATGTCATGGGCACAGACGGCATCGAGTATATGCTCGAGGCTACCGAAGGTCTCCCTGTCGATGTCAAGCTGATGCTTCCTTCCTGCGTGCCCGCAACCGCGATGGATGAAAGCGGCGCAAACCTGGATTATCAGGCAATCGACCCATTCTATGAACACGCGCGCGTACTCGGTCTTGCCGAAATGATGAATTATGTCGGCGTTGCCAATGCCGCGCCCGAAGTTCTGGAAAAACTCGTCTGCGCGCAGGCGCACCATAAGTGCATCGACGGTCACGCTCCGAGCCTTTCGGGTAATGCGCTCAATGGCTACATCGCCGCAGGCGTGTATTCCGACCATGAATGCTCCGATGCCGCCGATGCGCTGGCAAAACTCGAGCGTGGGCAGTACATCATGATTCGCGAAGGCACAGCCGCGAGAAATTTAGAGGCACTGATTCCTCTGCTCAAGCCCCAGTACGCAGACCGATGCCTGTTCTGCTGTGACGATAAGCACCCCAGCGACCTTCTGCACAAAGGTCACATCGACGATATCGTGCGCACCGCCATCGCCAAAGGCGTAGACCCCATTCTCGCAGTCAAGGTCGCATCGCACAATGCCGCGCGCTATTTTAACCTGCCCAACCAGGGCGCGATTGCCCCCGGCTACCGTGCAGATTTCCTCATCATCGACAACTTTGAAAACTTCCATATCGAGCGCGTTTATAAAAACGGCACTGCCGTGTACGAAAACGGCGCCGTCCGGCCGTTCGATATGCCTTCCGTGTCCGATGCGCTCGTCGCGCGCGCACATGATACCTTCCATGTCCCCCATTTGACGGAACAAGACTTTGCAGACTCCCGCTCCTTGGCCGTCATCGGCATGATTCCGGGGGAAATTGTCACCGAGGACCGCGGTCGCGCCGACAAAATCGACGTGTCCAAAGACATTCTGAAAATCGCCGTTGTCGAGCGCCATAACAACACGCACCACATCGGCATCGGCTACATAAGCGGCTACGGTCTGCGCTCGGGCGCGGTAGCCACCAGCATCTCGCACGATTCGCACAACATCATTGCCGTCGGCGCAAGTGATGAAGACCTCGCCTTTGCGGTAAACCGCATCGTTGAGAATAAGGGCGGCATCGTCGTTGTCAATGACGGCGCGGTGGTCGGCGAGTTGGTGCTCTCGGTCGCAGGCATCATGAGCGATGACTCCTTGGAAAATGTCAACCGTGATTTGGAGGCTACCAAGGAAGCCGCTTTCGCCCTCGGTGTCAGCAGCGGCATCGACCCGTTTATGACGCTCAGTTTCATGTCCCTGCCCGTCATCCCTGCCCTGCGCCTTACCACCCGCGGCATGGTTGACGTTCTGAGCCAAAAATTCGTGTAAGCAAAACCACCCATTCACAAAAGGAGCCTTCTATGTACACCATCGCCGTTACCTTCACCTGCCTGCCCGACAAGCGCGAGGCATTCATCAAAAAAGTCAGAGCAACGGGCATTTTAGATGCCATCCGCGCCGAGGACGGATGCGGAAAATACGACTATTATCTGTCCGAGCAGGATGAAAACGAACTGCTGCTCATCGAGCAGTGGCAGACAAAAGACCACCAGCAAAAGCACCTCGAAACGCCGCACATGGCGCAGCTTCGCACCTTCAAGGCAGACTATATTTCCGCCACAACCCTCCGCGAAATCGAGGTAAAATAACCTTTCCCGACCGCCCTTCTCGGGCGGTCATTTTTGCGCAAAAATTCTGCCGAAAAACAAGATATTGTCTTGCATTTTGTGGAAAAGCGCAATATAATGAATCCCGTAGAAATTTTATAATGGAGGTCATCCCATGAATCTGGTCTACGGCATCAAAGACAAACCCAAGTTTTCCCAGCTTCTGATCTTCGCACTGCAGCAGGTGCTGGCTATCCTGGCCGCCACCATCGCAGTCCCCGCCATCATCGGTAATGGCATGTGCCAGTCCGCTGCCCTGTTTGGCGCAGGCGTCGGCACGCTCGTCTATCAGCTGTTCACCAAGCGTAACAGCCCCGTTTACCTCGGCTCGTCGTTCGCGTTCCTCGGCTCGATGGCTACCGCCTTTGCAGGCGCCGCTTCCGCTGCCGCAGGTCACGTCGGCCTCATCATCGGCGCTGGCTTCGCTGGCCTTGTGTACGTGGTCATCGCCATCGTCATCAAGGCTGTCGGCGTCAACTGGATCGAAAAGCTGATGCCCCCCGCAGTCATCGGCCCGACCGTTGCAATCATCGGTCTTTCGCTCGCCGGCAATGCTGTTGGCGATCTGTCCACCGGCAGAGTTGCTGGCTGCAGCCCCTATGTCGCTCTGATCTGCGGCCTGGTCACACTGTTTGCTGTCACCCTCTTCTCTGTCTACGGCAAGAAGATGATGAAGCTGATTCCCTTCATCCTGGGCATCCTGGCAGGCTACATTGTGGCTACCATCTTCACCGTCATCGGCATGGCCACCGACAATGTGGCGCTGCAGGTCATCAACTTCTCCGTGTTCAAGAATATGCAGATCTTTGCAGTGCCCGATTTCACCTTCATCAAGGGCATCCAGGGCTTGGGCGAGCTGACTGCCGAGTACATCGTCACCATCGCCGTGGCCTACATTCCTGTGGCATTCGTGGTCTTTGCTGAGCACATCGCCGACCACAAGAACCTGTCCTCCGTCATCGGTGAGGACCTGCTGGAGAATCCCGGCCTGCACCGCACCCTGCTGGGTGACGGCGTTGGCTCCATGGCCGGTGCTCTCTTCGGCGGCTGCCCCAACACCACCTACGGCGAATCCGTGGGCTGCGTAGCCATCACCCGCAACGCTTCCGTGGTCACCATCACCACCGCTGCTGTGATGTGCATCGTCATTTCCTTCTTCGGCCCCTTTGTCACCTTCCTGTCCTCCATCCCCAACTGCGTGATGGGCGGCGTCTGCATGACCCTGTACGGCTTTATCGCTGTGTCCGGTCTGAAGATGATCCAGAAGGTAAACCTGGGTGCCAGCAAGAACCTGTTTGTTGTGTCTGTGATCCTGATCGCCGGTATCGGCGGCCTGACCCTGACCTTCGGCAAGGTCACCCTGACCTCCATCGCCTGCGCGCTGATCCTGGGCATCATTGCAAATCTGGCTCTGGCTCCCGGCAAGGAAGACTAAGCTCCATAATACCCCAAAGGGCTCGCTGCACAGCAGCGCGCCCTTTTTGGCGTTATAGTTCAAATTCCAATTTATCCAGTGGTTTATGAAACCCTGTTTGTAGGGTCGATGTGGTCATCAGCCTCTACAGAGGGTGTGCGATAAAACGGA
This sequence comes from Oscillospiraceae bacterium, assembly GCA_045639205.1. GTDB lineage: Bacteria > Bacillota > Clostridia > Oscillospirales > Oscillospiraceae > CAG-170. Next base: position 17,228 of record JAZUCN010000015.1, read on the forward strand.
ATTTATTCTTTTTTTTCGGTGTGTTTGTCCGGGTAGGCTTCGTCCAGGTTGTGCTTGACGATTTGCAAGAAGCGCATGATCTCCGGCTGGGCGGGGGTTTGGGTGTTGGTGATGGCACTGAAGTGGAAATACGCGCCGGCCAGGGGAATGCAGCGCAGTATTGATTCTTTGCCCTTCGGGGGCATGACGCCAATGCTGTAGCCAAGTCCCCGGAGCAGAAGCTGCTGGCGGATGCCGGGCCTGCTGGCGAAGAGCACCCGGTTGGGGTCCACATATAAGCTGCCGCCGAAGGAGCCGCTTTGGCTCAGGGGATTGTGGGGATTGTCCACAAGGGACTCGTTACGCAGGTCGTGGGGGGAGACGATCTTTTCGTGGTAAAGCCGGTGCCCCGGACCTACCTGGACCACGGCAGGGACGGTTTTCAGAATCTGACGGTGCAGGCCGCCTTTACGCAGCCGCTTCTCCCAGTAGCCCAAAGAATAGCTAAGCAGAGTGGATACGCTTAGCTCAATTTCATGCCCCACCATTTTGTGGTAGATCTCTTCGCCGGTGTAACTGGTGTTGATGATCCGCACATCGGTGCGGTGCCGGTTTTCCTCGATGAGCTGGGCATAGGCCCGGGCGACCGCATCCTGGTCAGTAGAGCAGATCCGGATGGTACGCACCGGCTCCCGGCCCACGGCGTTCAGCAGGGCATAGGTGCTGCAGATCTGCTCCGCGTAGTCCAGCACCAGCTTGCCCTGATCTGTGGGCACCAGTCCCTTCTGGGTGCGCAGAAACAGGGGATACCCCAGCTCTTTCTCCAGAGAACTGACGGAAATGCTTACGCTGGAGGAGGAAACAATCAGATTCCTTGCCGCGGTGGACACCGATCTGGTCTTGCCCACCTCCAGAATATACTGCAGCTGCTGAAATGTCATCAGGGACCCCACCTTTCTTTGAAGGTATTATAACACCTCGTTTGAATAAATGCAAATATACTTTTGAAGCGACCAGGGGAAACTGTAAAGAAAAATTTATATAATTGTATTAAAACCTGATTGTTTCAGGGGAATGCGGTTGTGCTATAATGTTCCAAAAGGGTGCGCTTTGTACGGTGCAGAAGGGAATGTGATACATATGCTGCAGGCAGGCTTTGGCCGGACGGATGTAAGCCCGAATTATCCGGTGCATTTACAGGGTAGTGATTGGAGAAACAGGATCTCCACCCAGGTTTTGGAGCCGGTGATGGTGACCTGTGTGGCCCTGCGCCAGGAGGCGACGACGGTCCTTGTGTATACCATGGACGTCAAGCTGATGGTGGGCCCCTTTATTGCGCCGCTGAAGGCCCGGGTCAGCCAGGCCACCGGCGTGCCGGAGGAAAATATTCTGCTCCAGGGTACCCATACCCATTCCGGACCGGCGGTGCGCTATCCCTGGGACGGGGTGGAAGAATACCGGGAGGAATTTATTTGTGGGTCGGTCCGGGCCGGTGAGGCGGCGATGGCCGATCTTGCGGAGGCCACGGTCCGGGCCGGCAGCACCGTGACGGAGCGGATGATCTATGTGCGCCACTACCGGATGAACGATGGCACTGTGGCCGGTTCTGCCTTCGGAAGCTTCGCCAGCGGGGAAAAGGAGCATGTGCGCCAGGCAGATCCCGAATTGCAGCTGGTGCGGTTCTGCCGGGAGGGCAGGAGGGATATCCTGGTGATGAACTATCCCTGCCATGCCACCTTCCACGGAAACACCAACGCGGTCTCTGCAGACTTCCCCGGTCCGGCCCGGCGGTTCATTGAGGAAAACGCAGATGTGCTGGTGGCCTACTTCGTCGGCCCCTGCGGCGACCAGGTGCCCCGCAGCCGCATCCCGGGGCTTTCCTATAGCAACGATTTTGCGGAATACGGCCGGCGGGTAGGTCAGTATGCGCTGGATGCGCTGGATACCCTTGCCCCGATGGAAGCAGGTGCGCTGAAGCTTTTGACCGAGACGGTGGCCTATCCCACCAACAAGGCCACCTCCGAGCGGGTGGAGCAGGCCGAGATCGTCCGGAAGATCGCAGCCGACTATGGCCGCCAATCCCCGGAGCTGAAGCAGGCGCTGAAGGACTACGGCTTCCACAGCATCTACCAGGTCAACTTTGTCTGCCGGTTTGCAGCATTGCCGGATACCCGGGAGATTTCTCTGCGGGTGTTTACCGTCGGCAAGCTGGGCTTTGTGGTGGCGCCCTATGAGATGTTCGGCCAGCAGAGCCGGCACATCAAGGCAAATTCCCCCTGCGATATGACGGTCATTATGAACTGTTCCGAGGGCGACCACAGCTACTTGCCCTCTATGGAGGCTTTTGATTACGATTGCTATGAATCCCACTGCTGCTTCTATAAGCGGGGGACCGCGGAAAATCTGGCCAAGGACTATGTGTCCATGCTGGAAAAGCTGCAATAACAGGCGAAAGAGCTGCTGCGATCACCGCAGCAGCTCTTTTGTATCTGTAAATCTTAATTTATCGCTCTATTTCGTAGGGGACGGGTCTCCCGTCCCGCCTTGCAAAACCCTGATGCCGCAATGGCGGGCGGCGAAACGCCGCCCCT
>JAZUCN010000016.1:0-3257 GCA_045639205.1 Oscillospiraceae bacterium
GTTCATGTTCCCGTTCGGCTGGGGCGAGCTTTGGGGCGTTGCAGACCGTACCGACTATGACCTCAAGCAGCATCAGATCACCTCGGGTCGGGACATGACCTACTACGATCAGGCAAAGAACGAGCATTACATTCCCTACGTTGTCGAGCCGTCGCTCGGTGCAGACCGCGTGGTGCTTGCCTTCCTCGTCGAAGCTTACGATGAAGAAGTCGTCGATGCAGAAAAGAATGATGTGCGCGTTGTCATGCACTTCCATCCGACCCTTGCGCCGTTTAAGGCAGCTGTGCTTCCGCTGTCGAAGAAGCTCTCCGAGCCCGCTCGCGAGATTTACGACATGCTCTGCAAGGACTTCATGGTCGACTTTGACGATGCAGGTTCGATCGGCAAGCGTTATCGCCGCGAGGACGAAATCGGCACGCCGTACTGCATCACCGTGGACTTTGAGACCGTCGGCGATCCCGAAAAGGGCATCGAGGCTGACAACGCCGTCACCATCCGTGACCGCGACACAATGGAGCAGGTTCGTGTTCCCATCAGCGAGCTTCGCAGCTGGCTGGCGGAAAAAATCGCATACTAATCAACACACCGCACAGGCGGCGCGCATAAGCCGCGCCGCCTGTTTTATCGTTTAGGAGGAAATATTATGAATTTCAGTGCCATCATCACCGTTGTCGGTCCTGACAGAGTCGGCATCATTGCCGAGGTCTGTACGCTTTTAGCAGAACTTTGCATCAGCGTCGATGAAATCAGCCAGACCATCATGGCAGATACCTTTACCATGATCATGCGCGTGCATGCCACCGCAGGCGCGCCCGAATTTGACATCATCGGCGATCGTTTGAGCCAAAAGGCAGACGAGATGTCGCTTTCCATCCGCATCCAGCGCGAGGATATCTTCCACGCCATGCACACGATTTGAGGATATAACCATGCTGAATCATTCCGATATCATGTCCACGGTCAATATGATTGACCATCAGCACCTCGATGTGCGCACGGTCACAATGGGTATTTCACTTCTCGATTGCTGTGACCCCAACCCCGCGCGTGCGTGCGAAAAAATCTACGATAAAATCTGCCGCTCGGCAGAAAACCTTGTACCGACCGCCTGCTCAATCGAGCGCGAGTTCGGCATCCCCATTGTCAACAAGCGCATCAGTGTTACGCCCATTTCTCTTGTCGCGGGCGCATCAGAAACCGAAGATTTCGTCTGCTTTGCACGCGCCATGGATAGTGCGGCAAAGGCTTGCGGCGTGAACTTCATCGGTGGCTTCTCCGCGCTTGTGCACAAGGGCTTCACCTCGGGTGACCGCAGGCTGATTGCCTCGATTCCCGAAGCACTCGCCACCACCGACATTGTCTGCTCTTCTGTCAATGTTGCCACAACCAAAGCAGGCATCAATATGGATGCCGTGCGTCTGATGGGACAGACCGTCAAGCAAACCGCCGCTCTGACAGCACAGAAAGACGGCTTTGGCTGTGCAAAACTCGTCATCTTCTGCAACGCAGTCGAAGATAACCCCTTCATGGCAGGCGCATTCCACGGCGTGGGCGAAGCAGACCGCGTCATCAACGTTGGCGTTTCGGGTCCGGGCGTTGTCTACCACGCCTTGCAGCAGGTCAAAGGCAGACCCTTTGACGAGGTCGCGGAAACGATCAAGAAAACTGCCTTCCGCATCACGCGCATGGGTCAGCTTGTCGCGCAGGAAGCCTCGCGCAGGCTGGATGTGCCCTTTGGCGTCATCGACCTTTCGCTCGCACCGACCCCCGCCGTCGGCGACAGTGTCGCGCGCATTTTGGAAGAGATGGGCTTGGAAGTTTGCGGCACGCACGGCACAACTGCCGCGCTCGCACTTCTCAACGATGCGGTCAAAAAGGGTGGCCTGATGGCATCCGGCTCTGTCGGCGGCCTTTCGGGCGCGTTCATCCCCGTATCCGAAGATGAGGGCATGATTGCCGCGGCAAGTTCGGGCGCTTTGAGTTTGGAGAAGTTAGAGGCCATGACCTGCGTATGCTCGGTCGGCCTTGATATGATTGCCGCCCCGGGCGACACCACTGCAGAAACCATCTCCGCCATCATCGCAGATGAAGCTGCCATCGGCATGGTCAACAGCAAGACGACCGCCGTGCGCATCATTCCCGTTCCGAACAAAACGGTCGGCGAGATGGTCGAGTTTGGCGGTCTGCTTGGAAGCGCGCCCATCATGCGCGTGCACAGCGAATCCGCAAGCGACTTTATTGCCCGCGGCGGCCGCATTCCGGCTCCGATGCAAAGCCTGAAAAACTGATTTTTATCAAACGGATAAAAAAGCCATACTTTTTCGTAAATACCACTGGAAAAAGCACAACGCATGCGGTATGATAAATAGGAACATCCCAAGATAAAACAAGAAAACCAACAAAGCGAGGTAGGAATTCTTATGGAAAAAACCAAAGAAAAGCAGCTTCAGCTGACAGCTGCCAAGGCACGCCTGTTGGGCGTTCAGATGGTACATGATGCCGCTTCCGGCCATCCCGGCGGCTCGCTGTCCTGCATGGACGTTCTGACGGCTCTGTATTTTGACGTGATGCGCGTCGACCCCAGCAACCCGCGCGACCCCAACCGCGACCGTTTCGTCATGTCCAAGGGTCACTGCTCGCCCGCAGTTTACCCCGTATTGGCTCTTCGTGGCTTCTTCCCGGTTGAAGAGCTGAAGATGTTCCGCAGAATCGACGGCCACATGTCCGGCCACGTCGAAATGCACTACAACCCCGGCGTTGATATGTCCACCGGCTCTCTCGGCCAGGGCATCTCCGTTGCCGTCGGCATGGCTCTTGCCGGCAAACAGTCGAAGAAGGACTATCGCGTCTACTCCATCCTTGGTGATGGCGAACTGGCTGAAGGTCAGGTTTGGGAAGCGATGATGGCTGCTGCAAAGTATAAGCTTGATAACCTGTGCGTCTGCGTTGACGTCAACGGTCTGCAGATCGACGGCGCAACCAAGGACGTTATGCCCACGGAGCCCCTGGATAAGAAGTTTGAAGCTTTCGGTCTGCACGTCATTAAGATTGACGGCCATGACTTTGCCGAAATCGAAAAAGCATACGCCGAAGCCGCCGCGACCAAGGGTCAGCCCACCGTCATCCTTGCAAAGACTGTCAAGGGCAAGGGCGTAAGCTACATGGAAAACAACGCTGGCTGGCACGGCAAAGCCCCGAACGCTGAGCAGTTCGAGCAGGCCAAGTCCGAGCTGGAAGCTCTCATCAAGGAACTGGAG
>JAZUCN010000017.1:0-4322 GCA_045639205.1 Oscillospiraceae bacterium
GGTGACGAGCGCATCGGTCAGGGTCGCGACAACGCGAAGAAATACCTCATGGATAATCCCGAGGTTGCCGCCACCATCGAACAGCAGATTCGTGATAACATGTGGAAACTGCAGGGCGCACACGGCAAGAAGCCTGCCGCACCTGCTGCAGCCGCTGTCAATATCTCTGCCGACGATTTCAGCGATGAAACTTGAGAAACTGACACAAACGGGCGTGCAGAACGCCCGATTTGTGCTTCTGTTTGCCGATGGCACCAAACTGACCGTACCGCCGTTTCTGGTCGCGCAGTATGCCTTAAGTACAGGCTGTGAACTTTCAGATTCCGATTATGAATCGCTGAAGGCAGCCGCAAAAACCGAGCTGACGCGCGCCCGTGCAGTGCGCATTCTCTCTGCATCCGATCTTTCCGAGCAAGCACTCGAAAAGCGCCTGCAGCAAAAAGGGGAGAGCGAGGAAGATGCACGCGAGGCTGTGGCCTGGCTTCATGATTTGCACCTGCTCGATGATCGCCAAACTGCCACAAGGCTCGTCCGCAGTGCGGTTTTAAAAGGCTATGGACGTGCGCGTATCGAGAATATCCTTTACGAAAAGCGCATTCCGCGTGAATACTGGGAAGATGCGCTCAGCGACCTTCCCGAACCCGAAGAGGGTATCGAAAAGTTTCTGCACCAACGGCTCGACGGTAAGCCATTGGATGAAAAACGCGTAAAACAAACACTTGACGCGCTCGTGCGTCGGGGGTATCATTGGCAACAGATCCGCTCGTGCTTTTCCGACTATCGGCAAAGTCGTTCGGATTCGGATTTTGACATGGAGGCAATGGAATGAATCATACCATTGGCATGATCAGCCTTGGCTGTGCAAAAAATCAGGTCGATGCTGAGCAGATGCTGTATTTGCTCCAGCATGCTGGCTATACGATTTTGGACGCACCCGAAGGCGCAGATCTCGTCATTATCAATACCTGCGGTTTTATTGACTCGGCCAAATCCGAGGCAATTGACAATATTCTGCAGATGGGTCAGCTTAAGGAGCAAGGCCGCATCGGTAAAATCCTCGTCACAGGATGCCTGTCCCAGCGCTATCAGAAGCAGATTCTTGAAGAACTGCCCGAGGTCGACGGCGTGCTCGGCACAGGCTCTTATACCGAGATCGTTTCCGCCTGCGAAGAACTGCTTGCCGACAAGACTGTCTGCCAATTTGGCGATATCGACGCACCGATTGCCGAAAGCGGCAGAATGCTCACAACGCCGCCGTATTTTGCATACCTTAAAATCGGCGAGGGCTGTGATAATCACTGCGCCTACTGCGTGATTCCGTCGCTTCGCGGCAAGTATCGCAGCCGCCCGATGGAAAGTTTGCTCCTCGAGGCCAAAGAACTCGCAGAAAACGGCGTCAAGGAACTCATCGTTGTCGCGCAGGATACCAGCCGTTATGGTTTGGACCTTTACGGCGAGAGAAGACTTGCTGAGCTTCTGCGCGAACTTTGTAAGATTGAAGGCTTAATTTGGATTCGCGTGCATTATCTTTATCCCGATGAAATGTCGGACGAACTGATTGATGTGCTCGCCACAGAGCCCAAAATCGTCAAATATCTCGACATTCCCATCCAGCACATCAACGATTCCGTGCTCAAAAAGATGAACCGCCGAGGAAACAGCAAATACCTGCGCGAACTGTTCACCAAACTCCGCGCGCGCATCGACGGCCTTGTGCTCCGCACGAGCATCATTACAGGCTTGCCTGGAGAAGGGGAGCAGGAGTTTGAAGAGCTCTGCACCTTCCTGCGTGAATTCCGCCTTGAGCGCGTGGGCGCATTCGCGTTCTCTCCCGAAGAGGGTACGCGTGCGGCACGCATGGAATTTGTTGACTCCGAGGTCGCGCAATCGCGTGCTGAAATCGTTGGAGAACTGCAGTCACGCATCATGGACGATTATAATGCCGCCTGCTTTGACACTGTCATGCAGGTGCTTTGTGAAGGCTATGATGAAGAACAGGGCGATTATTTCGGCAGAACTTATGCTGATTCACCCGATATTGACGGCAAGGTCTGGTTCACAAGTAATCGGCCGCTTGCCCCCGGTAGTTTTGTTGAAGTACACATCGTAAACGCCTATGACGGAGAGCTCATTGGCATTTTGGAGGAAGACTATCATGAACACAGCAACTAAAATCACACTCGTCCGCATCATTCTCATCCCGTTCTTTGTCGCAACATTGCTTTTGGCGATGGATAATCCCGCACTCGACTATCTTCGTTGGGTCGCGCTTGTCATCTTCGTTGTTGCAAGCGTCAGCGACTTTGTCGACGGCTATATCGCACGCCACTGCAATCAGGTCACAGATTTTGGCAAGTTCCTCGATCCGCTGGCTGACAAATTGCTTGTTACTTCTGCATTTATCATGTATGTCGCGTGGGGCCGCATGCCCGCATGGCTTGTTATCATCGTCATCGCGCGTGAGTTTGCTGTCACTGGTCTTCGCATGGTCGCGGCAAGCAACGGCACAGTTTTGGCCGCTGGTTGGAGCGGCAAGATCAAGACTGCATGCACTATGGTCGGCCTCATCGCTATGATGGCAATTCCCACTTCTGTTGTGCTCGACACGATTGTCAATCTTGTCATTCTTGTCACAACCATCTATTCCGGCACAGAGTACTTCGTCAAGAACGGCAAGTGCCTGAACATCACCGCTTGACACGTACTTGCGAAAATGCTATGATTCTTTCGTAAATGAAATATCGCGTTGACCGAAAAGAGTACCCCAACGGATGTGACAGAGAGTTTCCGCCATCGGCTGTAAGCGGAGATCACCGAACTTGGGCGAAGTGCGTTCGCGAGCGAGGGCAGCCCCCCGTATAAGCCGCGTTAAGGCTAAAGTTCGAAATCAGAGTGGAACCGCGAGTTTTTACCCGCCTCTTGAGTCTATCAAGGGGCGGGTTCTTTTATTTGGAGGAATACCCCCATGCAATTATTGGATGATATCCGCGCATATCAGAAGAATGACCCTGCCGCGCGCGGTGTGGTCGAAATCCTGCTTCTTTATAACGGTCTGCATGCAACCATCGACTACCGCATCGCGCACTGGCTGCACAACCACAAACTGCGCTTCTTGGCACGCTTTGTGTCCCAGTGGTCTAAGATGTGGACAGGAATCGAGATTCACCCCGCCGCCAAAATCGGCAAGCGCCTCGTCATTGACCACGGCACTGGCATCGTCATCGGCGAAACGACCGAAATTGGCGATGATTGCCTGCTGTATCAGAATGTGACCCTTGGTGGCACAGGCAAAGACACAGGAAAGCGCCATCCAACCCTTGGCGATAACGTCATGGTCGGCGCAGGCGCAAAGGTGCTCGGTCCGTTTACTGTCGGCAACAACGTCCGCATCGCGGCAAACTCTGTTGTTTTGCGTGAAGTACCTGATAACGCAACCGTTGTCGGCGTTCCGGGGCGCATCGTGCGCATCAGCAGTGAAAAACTTGACCATATCCACACACCCGACCCCGTGATGCTTGAAATCGAACATCTTAAACAGCGCCTGAGTACGCTCGAAGCTCGCATGGAAGACGCAGACGCAACCGAAGTGCCGCGCGAACAATAACAGGAGGAACTATCATGTATCTTTATAACTCCGCAACAAGAAAAAAAGAGGAATTCGTTCCTAATAACCCTGAACTCGTCAAGATGTATACCTGCGGTCCGACCGTCTATCACTTTGCGCATATCGGCAATCTCCGCAGTTATATCATGGAAGATATCCTGGAAAAATACCTGCGCTACGCAGGTTACCCCGTAAAGCGTGTCATGAACATCACCGATGTCGGCCATTTAACCTCGGACGCCGATGAAGGCGAGGATAAGATGCTCAAAGGCGCCAAGCGCGAGCAGAAATCCGTCATGGAAATCGCGCAGTTCTATACCGACGCTTTCTTCTCCGACTGTGAAAAGCTCAACATCAAGCGCCCCGATGTTGTCGAGCCTGCCACCAATTGCATTGGCGAGTATATCAACATCGTCTCTACGCTCCTCGACAAGGGCTTTGCCTACCTTGCAGGCGGCAATGTCTACTTTGACACCTCCAAAGTCGACCGCTACCATGTCTTCCATGACCATGATGACGAGGATTTGGCGGTTGGTGTGCGCGAAGGCGTCGAACTCGACACCAACAAGCGCAATCGCAATGACTTCGTCCTGTGGTTCACGAAATCAAAATTCGAGGACCAGGCGCTCAAGTGGGATTCTCCCTGGGGTGTCGGCTATCCCGGCTGGCATATCGAGTGCTCGGGCATTTCCATGAAACACCTCGGCGAAGACCTCGA
>JAZUCN010000018.1:0-4351 GCA_045639205.1 Oscillospiraceae bacterium
CATTAAATGCCTCAAAGTCATAATTGACCACCGCGTAGTAGCGCAAGTCCCCTTGCCCAAGCGCGGCTTCCAGGTCTTTTTGGATGACGGATGCCTTTTCCCGCAGGTCAAAGGGCAACACCATGTCGAAGATGATGTTTGTGTGTCCGACACCGCGCACCATGCGCAAATCATGGAACGCAAGCCGCGCATCAACACTTGTCAGGAAATCTGTGATGATTTGGCGAATGGTGTTTAGTTCCTCGTCGTCTGTTACGATGGGGTCATAGTGGATGACCAGTTCCACGCGCAGATTCTCTCGAACCTCGCGCTCGATATCATCAATCAGTTCATGCGCGCACAGCACATCCTCGTTGGCATCCATCTCCACATGCACGCTTGCAAAGCGCCTGCCGGGACCATAATCATGCACGATGAGATCATGCACGCCCAGCACCTTTTCATGCGCGGTAATTGCGCGCGCGAGTGTATGCACCAGTTCTTCATCGGGCGCCGCACCAAGAAGCGGGTCAATGGTGTCCTTGATGGCACTGATGCCCGACCACAGGATAAACAGCGCAACCACAAGGCCGATATAGCCATCAAGCGTCACATTTGTAAAGTGCCCGATGACGCATGCGAGCAAAACCGCGGATGTGGAGATGACATCGTTGCGGCAGTCGGCGGCACTCGCTTTCAGTGTTGCCGAGCGGAGTTTGCCGCCAAGCTTTGCAAAAAAGCCGGACAGCCACAGCTTGCCAAGAATACTCAAAATCAGCACGATGACAAGCGGCACCGACAGCGCTACCTGCTCGGGATGCAGAATTTTATCCACCGAACTTTTGATGAGCTCCACGCCGATGAGCAAAATCAGCACCGCCACGCCAAGTCCCGACAGATATTCGATGCGTTCGTGTCCGTACGGATGCTCGTCATCGGCGGGCTTGGAGGCCAGATGAAAGCCAAGCAGGGTCACAAGCGAGCCTGATGCGTCAGAGAGGTTGTTCACTGCATCTGCTGTGATGGAAACACTGCCGCTGATGATGCCGATAAAAAGCTTCGCAGCAAATAACAGCACGTTGCACACGATGCCGACCCAGCCCGACAAGCGTCCATAGGCCGCGCGTACGGCAGGCTCATCCGTTTTTTCGTGGTTTGGAACAAAACACCGCAGAAGAAACTGCGTCATATCCTCACACCCTTTTGTGATTTTTCTTTATTATAGCGCAAGTGGCACAAACACGCAATCGGGGAGCGGATAATCCGCTCCCCGCCCTTCATGTAGCTTAGCAGCAGTTGTTGTCGCAGCCGCAGCCACAGCCGTTGTTGTTATTGCCGAGGACAAAGATGATGACCAGGATGATGATCCACCACCAGCTGTTGCCGAACGCATAGATGCCGGAAGAATTGCAAGACATAATGAAACCTCCTGAAATTTAACGTAGCGACTCTCGCCCGCTCATTCCATGTTATGCCGGACGTTTCAAATGGTGCGCTTAAGAGAAGAGTTCCTCCAGCGTGCCGAATCGGTAGCCGAGTTCTTCCCAGCGCGTGAGCAGTTCATCGAGGATTGCGGTGTTCGTCGCGGATGTGCTGTGCAGAAGCACCACCGCGCCCGGGTGGATGCGCCCGATGAGCTTGGAGAAGGCTTCATCTGCCGTGGGCTGATTGCTCACATCCCAGTCGCAGTAGGCAAGACTCCAAAACACGGTTTTGTAGCCGAGTTTTTGCGCCATACGCAGGTTTTCCTCGCTGTAAAGTCCCTGCGGCGGTCTGTAATAGCGCGGCATCTCGCGCCCCGTGATTTCGCGGTATTCTTCTTCTACCTCCAAAAGTTCTTCGTGAAAAGTTTTTTCGTCTGCGATGTGCGACATGTCATGGTGATGCGCTGTATGGTTGGCAACGATGTGCCCCTCATCCGCCATGCGCCGCACGAGCGCTTCGTTGCGCTCGAGATAATCGCCTACAAGAAAGAACGCCGCAGGGACTTTGTGTGCCTGCAAAACATCCAAAATCTGTTCCGTACAGCCGTTTTCATAGCCTGCATCGAAGGTCAGATAGATGACCTTTTCTTCGTCGTTTCCTGCATAGACCGCGTCATAGCGTGCAAGTGCTTCACGGCTGGCGTTGCCGATGGGCGTTTTTCCCTCCTGCGGAAAACTCAGCCCCCACGAGCCCGTTTCCAATACCGAAGTATCTTCAAAACTTGCGCCCACCGCGCCACATAAAAACAGCACCAGCATCGATAAAACGAGGAGCCTGCCGTTGTGTCTGAAAAATTCGCGCATAAAAACACCCCCGACACATCCTATGGGACGAGTCGGGGGTTGATGCATTATTTCCTGCAGCCACTGCAATTTGCGCAGTTGCCATGGCAGGCGTGCTTATTTTTGCGCACCGCGCGAATGGCAAGTATTGCCCAAACAGCAAGTACGGCAACAATCAAAGCAGTTATCATACTGTTACCTCACAATACTGCGAACAGTGCAAACGCGCAAAGCCACGCGATACAGCACTGCATGAGGCAGATGACGATGGTCCGTCCTGTCGAGCCGACCTCGCGGCGAATAGCGGCAACTGCCGCGGCGCAAGGCGTGTAGAGCAGGGTAAAGACGAGGAAACTCAGCGCACTTTCGTTTGTAAACAGGATGCCAAGCCCTGCGCCTGCGAGCAAAACTTCGAGCGTGCTGACCACGGACTCCTTGGCAATAAAGCCGCAGATGAGCGCGGTGGCACAGCGCCAGTCACCGAAGCCAAGGGGCGCGAAAATCGGCGCGAGAAGTTTGCCGACTGCGGCCATCAGGCTATTTGCGCTGTCGGTCACGATGTTCAGCTGTGCATCAAAGCTCTGCAGGAACCAAATGACAATGGTCGCAAGGAAGATGACCGTAAACGCGCGCTGAAGGAAATCCTTTGCCTTTTCCCACAGCAAAAGCGCTACACTGCGCACGCTCGGGAAGCGGTAGTTCGGAAGTTCCATCACAAACGGAATGGGCTTTCCGCGGAAGGCGGTTTTGTCCAGAAGCCATGTAAACAGAATGCCGACGAGGATGCCCGTCACATAAAGACCAATCATCACAAGCGCGGCATGCGCGGGGAAGAACGCCGCCGATAAGAACGCGTAAATGGGAATTTTCGCAGAACAGCTCATAAACGGCGTGAGCAGAATCGTCAGCGTGCGGTCACGCTCGGAAGAGAGCGTTCTTGTGGACATCACGGCAGGCACCGTACAGCCGAAGCCGAGCAGCATCGGCACGATGCTCTTACCCGAAAGACCGATTTTGCGCAGAAGCTTGTCCATAACGAAAGCGACGCGCGCCATGTAGCCCGTATCCTCGAGAATCGAGAGGAAGAAAAAGAGTGTAACGATAATCGGCAGGAAACTGAGCACACTGCCAACACCCTCAAAAATCGCGTCAATCACCAGACTATGTACCACGGGGTTCAGCCCGTAGGAGCTCAGCGCCCCGTCCACCACGGCGGTCAGCGCCTCGATGCCCATGGCAAGCAGGTCACTTAAGAACGAGCCGATGACATTGAAGGTCAGCCAGAACACGAGCAGCATGATACCGATGAAAATGGGAATTGCCGTATATTTGCCGGTCAAAATGCGGTCGATGCGCTGGCTGCGCAGATGCTCCTTACTTTCGCGCGGCTTGTTGAGCGCGTCCTGCGCCAACTCTTCAATGAAGTGATAGCGCATGTCGGCAAGCGCGGCGTCGCGGTCAAGCCCGCGTTCCTGCTCCATCTGCAAAACGGAGTGCTCAATCAGTTCCAACTCATTTTTGTCGAGTTGCAGCTGCTTTGCAATCTGCTCGTCGCCCTCAATGAGTTTTGTCGCGGCAAAGCGCATGGGTATTTTCGTCTGGTGTGCGTGGTCTTCGATCTGATGGCAGACCGCGTGGATACAGCGGTGCACAGGACCTTTCGGGCAGAAATCGTAGACCGACGGGCGAACAGCATCCTTTGCCACGCGCACCGCTTCGCGCACAAGTTCGTGCACGCCGTCACCGCGGACGGCGCAGATGGGCACAACGGGGATGCCAAGCTGTTCGGAAAGTTTCTTTGTGTCGATACTGCCGCCGTTTCCCGTCAGTTCGTCCATCATGTTAAGCGCCAAAACCATCGGCATCTGCAGTGTCAGAAGCTGCAGGGTCAGATACAGATTGCGCTCAAGATTGGTCGCGTCGACAATGTTGATGATGCAGTCGGCAGAGCCGCCAAGCAGAAAATCGCGCGCGACATTTTCCTCCGCGCTGAACGGGCGCAGGGAATAGATGCCGGGCAGGTCAACAACGGTGCAGTCTTTTCCGTTGCGGATCTGTCCGCTTTTCTGCTCCACAGTTACGCCCGGGAAGTTGCCCACGTGCTG
>JAZUCN010000019.1:0-2655 GCA_045639205.1 Oscillospiraceae bacterium
AAAGAGACAGAATCAACCGTATAAATCACCGAGGACACGAGCTGATAAAGCTTATAAATAATCTGATTGAACGAACATCCAGAAAGCTCGGTGTTCAGAGCGAGGAGCTGAAAAAATGTAAGGACAAAGAAACATTACGCCTTTACGGTGAACTGATTCTCGCCAATCTGCAGTGCACCGAAACACGCTGCAGCGAGCGTTTCTGCCGTTGCGGGAAGATCTGCGCGCATGGTATCGAGCAGAACATAGTAGCCCTTTTCAGCGGCGTACGCAAGCACTTCCTGCATGACAGCGATGCCCTCTGCGCCGAGGGACAGAAAACAGCCACTTTCGACACTGACGGCAGGAACGATATCAGACAACTCGTCCAAAATGCCGTAACTGAATTCTTTGTAAGCTTCAGCGGCCGCTTTGAGTGTGTCGCCATACTCTTTTCTTGCGTTTTCGCGGATAAACTCGGGTATTCTGTCCCACGAGGGGCAGATGCAGACCATGATGGGATTTTTATATTTACGAATTTTTGCCTGTAATACATCGATGGACATAAAACCACTCCCCTGTCGTTTTCTTTTATTTTACCATGAATCAAAATATTTTCAAGTCATATCCTGTCGATTCCGCGGTAAACTACTGTTGGAGGGAGATGATTTTGATGCAAACGAAAAAATTCTTTGTGACTTTGGGCGTCGGTCTCGCGGCAGGCGCATTGGGCGCGATGATGCTGCCGAAAGACAGCGAAGTCTATAAGACTACCCAAAACGCGGCAAATGCAGTAAAAAAAGAAGCAGAGATGGTCGTAGATTCGATGAAGCAGATGAGATAAGAAAAGGAAGGCATCCGTTTGGGTGCCTTCCGCGTTTAATTCTCAGTCATAAGAGGCTTTTTGATGAAAAAATAAAAAATGCAGATACCCATTTGGGTATCTGCATTCTTGGTACGCCGAAAGGGACTCGAACCCCCGACCTACTGGTTCGTAGCCAGTCACTCTATCCAACTGAGCTATCGGCGCGTACCACGCCTCGATGGCGCTCCAGTATATTACCACATCTGTTTTGAAAATGCAAGCACTTTTTTACATTTCCGTCAATCTCGAATTTGAGTGTCAAAATGTTTAATTTTGAGGCTAAAAATTTGTTAGATTTACCGCTTCAATTTCCCCTGTTCAATTCTGTATAATAGAATTACAATCTAAGATTGGTAGCTGTAAGGAAGTGTTTCGCACACGGGCTGCAACTATCACTCGGCTTGCGCGGAGTGTTTCAGACCAAGTGGTCTGAGGCACTTTTTATATTTTCACGCGCGCGTCGGGCGAAAACATGAACAAGGAGGAAACTGCATGTACATCCTGACAAACGGACGACTCATCACGCGTGATCCAAACGCAAAGGGCTATTATGAAAAAGGTGCTGTCGTCTTTGATGGCACGAAAATCGTCGAGGTTGGCGAAGAGTCCGTGCTTACGGTCAAATACCCGCAGGCCGAACGCATTGATGCCCATGGCGGCGTAATTATGCCTGCACTGATTAACGCACACACGCACATCTATTCCGCCCTTGCTCGCGGCCTTTCCATCGTGGGCAACAACCCGACCAACTTCTATGAAGTGCTCGACGGCACTTGGTGGGCTATGGACCGCAAGTTAACACTTGAAGGCTCACGCGCATCAGCAGACGCACTGTACATCGACTGCATCAAGCAAGGCGTGACGACCATCTTTGACCATCACGCGGCATACTGCGAAATTCCTGGCTCGCTGTTTGAAATCGGCAACTCCGCCAAGAAGTTTGGCATACGCAGTTGTCTTTGCTACGAGGTATCCGACCGCGACGGCGAAGAAAAGTGCCTGCAGGCCATCCGCGAAAATGCCGAGTGGATTTCCTACTGTGAACGACAGCAGGACCCGATGTTAGCTGCCATGTTTGGCGGGCATGCGCTGTTTACCATTTCGGACAAAACCTTTGAGCGCATGGTAGAAGCAAATAACGGACGCACAGGCTATCACATCCACGTTTCCGAGGGCATGAACGATGTCTATGACAGCCTGCAAAACTACGGCAGACGCCCTGTTCAGCGCCTGCACGACCATGGCATTCTCGGTGAAAAGACCATTCTCGGGCATTGTATCCATGTCAATCCCGCAGAAATTGAACTGATCCAATCTACGGGCACGATGGTCGTCAACAACCCTGAATCGAACATGTCCAACGCTGTTGGCGTATGTCCCGTTCTGCCGCTGACAAAGGCTGGTATTACGGTCGGTCTTGGCACAGATGCCTGGACCAACGACATGATTGAGTCGCTCAAAGCGGCGCTCTGTGTCCAGCGGCTGAACGCGTGCCTGCCGAATGTGGCATGGTGTGAAGTGACGGATATGCTCTTTAAGAACAACGCAAAGATCGGCGCAAAGTACTTCCCCGATGAGCTTGGTGTTTTGAAGGCAGGCGCAGCGGCCGATATCATCGTTATGGATTATAAGCCGTACACGCCCTTCTCCGACGAAAACATTGACGGACACATGATCTTTGGCATGACCGGCAAACTCTGCCGCACCACGATTGCCGCGGGCAAGATTCTCATGAAGGACCGCGAACTGATTGGCATTGACGAAGAAGCGGAAAACGCACACATTCTTGAAACTTCCAAGAAACTTTGGGG
>JAZUCN010000020.1:0-2568 GCA_045639205.1 Oscillospiraceae bacterium
AACAAAACCGCCCGAGTCACTGACTCGGCCGTTTCTTTTTTCTTAAAACGGCGTCTGTACACCCTTGGCGTGCATATCGTTGCGCACAGTCCAGTCTCTACTGCGGAGCGTGCCGCTTTGCTCGTCAAACTGCGGCGCGAACGCCTTGGCATAAGCGCAGAACGCGTCAAAGTCGGGCACGATGGTTTTGTCGCCGCAGACAAGCAGCCATCCACACGAGCCTTCTTCTGCTCTGAAATCACAGCCTTGCACGATATCCGCATCATACAGATGCAGTTTTTTCGAGCACCAAACGGCAAGATACGCTTCGCCTCTGCGGCAGAACTTCCAGCCGTCCTCGTCGCGAATCTCGTCAAACGCGAAGGTTGGAAGATACATATGCGTAAACTTCACCGCAAGCGCATCGTCCATGCAGTACGCGAGCGCCAGCGCATTGTCCCGCTGCTCAAGTGCAGGCAGATAACTGTTGCCATTCCAGTAACCCGGGCGGATAATCGTGCCGTCAAATGTTGCGCTCGGATGGCTGATAAATACATTTGCCGCGCCGCCAAGCGAGGCATAGAACAAGTGCTGCTGCATGCCGTACGCGCCGGGCTCATAAAGTCCGTGCCCGTCCGACTCCGCACGCGGCACAGGCGTGGAGGTAAGTATAAAGCCTTCACTCTTATAGGTGTAAATCTCCGTGCCCGATGTGCGGTATGTGGTCAAGCCGCGTCTGGTTGCGTATTCGCAGACATCATCGGGAATGCGGTATTTCGTCTTTGCAAAAACACCAAACCACTCGGACATAAGCACAGGACCTCTGCCCGTGGCAAAGTGATACAGCCCCTGCGTGCCGTGTTCCCAAGGATTGAGGATATCGCGGTAGATGCGCCCCTGCGGAGCGACAACGATGTCGTCATAAGCATTGGTGGCAAAATCGTAAAACAGTTTGTCGAGCAGTTTTGCCATGCGTGCGCTGATCTGCTCGTCGGCATGATCTACCACAGCAAGCATCGCGCCTGTTGTGACGGGCATATAGGTGCCACTGAGATATTCCTTGAAGCCGTTTTTCTCCACCTTGTCCAGCCACACACAAATGCGCTCACGGGCGATGGCTTGCTGCTCGCGACCGGTTCTTCCCGAGCGGGGGAATACCTCGTCGGGCCAAAGCGAGCCCGCCATCATCTGACAGCCGTGGAACATCAAAGAGTGGTTTTCCGTGCCCGTAGCCATCGCGCCGCAGGTCGTCTCGTCCGTCCAGTAGCAGAATCCGACCGCTGTGCGGTGGATCAGTTCGCGCATTTCTTCGGGCAGCGGCATGCCGCACTTGAGCATCTTGAGCAGCGCGCTCAAGCGGAAATCCGAGCAATCATGATTTTCATCAATGGTCTCGCAGGCATGCCGCACAGCGCGTGCGTCTGCTTCATCAAACGTGCCGCCAAGGGCAAGTTTTGCATAAAGTTTATGCATCTCAGAAGTTCCGTTTTTATAGGGCGCATCGACAAGCATCTGCAAAATCCGCTCGCGCTCCTGCTGTATAGGAAGCGATGCAGCGCTCTGCGGCAGCATGCGGTCGTTTCTTTCGATTTTGCGCAACAGTTCCGTTTCGCCTGCTTGCGCCGAAACGCGCACTGCGATCACATCCTCGTCCATAACAAAAAACGCATCGGCATCCCAACTTGCTTTCATCTCTTGTTCGCCATTTTTGAGAGAAACCTCAACCGATACAGGAATCGGCGGATTTACAGGCGCTATCAGGCTGTCTTTGCCGTCATAACGCACTTGACTGAGCCATTGTGCCGCGTCTTCTGCCTGCATCAGTTCCTCGCTCTGCTCACCGGGATAGGCTACGCGCACGGCAGACGGATCGCGGAAGGAAATGCCAAACACATTGCGCGCGTCGCGCGCGCAGATATTGTGCATGCGCACAAAGAGCAGATTTTCGCCCTCGTGCAGATGCAAGGTGATGCGCGCATGGAAAACAGGCGCGTAATTGCTCTCGGTGCGGCAGAATACGCGCTCGCCATTTAGCCAAATCGCGCTTGCCACATAACTGTAGAGATCCGCCTCAACATCCTGCTCCGTTTCCGAGCACAAAACCGTCGCCGCCCACAGTTCGCAGGTATGGACGGTCGAATAAAAACCCGAAGCATCCAAAAAAGAATTCACGCCCGCCTGATAATAGCGCCACGGCATGCCGTCAAGACCGGGTTTGCCGAAAGAAATGTCTGTCGGCATGGCAGTAGGACCCTCGTCGTGCGCGGTCTTGCGCAAATGCTGTTCGTAGGTCCATTGGTCGGAAATGGTACGCGCCGACTGGTCGACGCGTTCGTTCACAGGACCCGAAACGAGCCACTTGTTGATATAGCCGTATTCATTCAGGGAAAATGTGCGTTTTTCGTTTGCTTCCATGTCGCTTTTCCTCCGCGTCATGTGGAAAAATTCGGGCAGGATCTGCCTTTGCCCTCATTGTAACACCGACATCATGCTTGTCAAGAATCAATCGGGTCATGGGCAAGTTTTGACTATTTTTCTTCAAAAGATGACAATGACGCGTCCCCCGATGCGCCACCAAAACGAAAAACA
>JAZUCN010000021.1:0-2943 GCA_045639205.1 Oscillospiraceae bacterium
CCGCTTGGTGATATGGCAATCTCCTATGAACGAGCCACAGAGCAGGCCTCTCAGTACGGTCACAGTATCGCGCGTGAGGTCGGCTATTTGACGATTCATTCGGTATTGCATTTGCTTGGTTATGACCACCTCGACGAGGGCGAACAGAAGCGCCAGATGCGCGCAAGAGAAGAGAAAATTTTGGCAGAAGTCTGCCTGTCCAGATAAAAGAAAGAGGATTTACACATGATGCAGAAATCTGCCATGATTACCATTGCCGGCCGTCCGAACGTCGGCAAATCCACCCTGACAAACGCACTTGTTGGCGAGAAAATCGCCATCGTTTCGCACAAACCGCAGACGACGAGAAACCGTATCTGCGCCATCGTTAACCGCAAGGACTGCCAGATTGTCTTTGTCGACACTCCGGGCTTCCATCGTCCGCGCACGCGTCTTGGCGACTATATGGTCAATGTTGTGCGGCAGAGTGTTGCAGATGTCGATGCGGTCATCTTGATGGTCGAGCCGATTGCCAATGTCGGCGAGCAGGAGTTAGAACTCATTGAGCGCATCCAGGCATCGGGCGCGCCGTGCATCCTTGTCATCAACAAGATTGACACTGTGGAAAAGGAAACGCTCCTTGCGGTCATCGCTGCCTATCAGGATAAGATGGACTTTGCTGCAGTGATTCCCGTGAGCGCAAAATGGCGCGACGGACTTGCAGAACTCATGCTCGAGTGCGAGAAATTCGCGCAGGAAGGCCCGCAGTTCTTCCCCGAGGATATGGTCACTGACCAGCCCGAAAAGCAGGTGATGGCAGAAATCATCCGCGAAAAACTCCTGTGGAATCTCGAACGTGAAATCCCGCATGGCACAGCGGTTGAAATTACCAAATTTACCGAGCGCGATGACGGCATCATTGACATGGATGCGACCATCTACTGCGAAAAAGCCAGCCACAAGGGTATCATTATCGGTAAGGGCGGCGAGATGCTCAAAAAGATTTCTTCGCAGGCGCGCGCCGATTGCGAGCGTTTTATGGGTACAAAAATTTACCTTCAGACTTGGGTCAAGGTTAAGGAAAACTGGCGCGACAGCCGCTTCATGCTTGGCAACTTTGGCTACACAGACTCCGAGCATTCTTAAACTTTCCAAGCATAGGTTTCCTCATTCGGTTCATGCTAATAGTATGAGATAGCAGACCAGAGGAGGAGACGGCATGGATGCGGATTTTTATTGGGAACTGTTTACGGAAACCGGAGCACCTGAGATATACCTGTTATACAGAAAAGCATTGCATCAGGCAGAGCCCGTCTCTGCCTGAATGAGTTACATAGGAGCCAGTATGTATCTGAAAACGGAAGGATTGGTACTGCGGCAGACACAATACCGCGATGCCGATTTGATTTTGAGCGTCCTCAGCCGCGAATATGGTCTTATGACGCTGCGCGCCAACGGTGTGCGGCGTAATTCAAGCGCGCTCAAAAGCGCCTGTCAGCTCCTGTCGTATGCAGAATTCACAATTCATGAAAACCGCGGCTTTCACACCATCAAAGAAGCCGTAAGCATCCAGACCTTTGATGAACTGCGCGCGGATTTGGAACTTCTTTCGCTTGCTTCTTATTTTGCGCAGGTAGCGGAGGTTCTATCGCAGGAAGATATGCCGGGCTCGGATATTCTGCCGCTGACCTTGAACGCCTTATACGCACTTTGCAAACTTGATTGTCCGCAGATGCTCGTTAAGTCCGCGTTTGAACTGCGCATGGCGTGCCTTGCAGGCTATATGCCGATGTTGGATGGCTGTGCGGTCTGCGGAAAAACCGAACCCGACCGCTTCGATGTTTCAGCTGGCACACTGCAGTGTGCATCCTGCACAGCAGGCACAGGGCTTCGCATGCCGATTAGTCCTGCATCGCTTGCCGCGATGCGGTATATTGTCAGCTGTGAGCGAAAAAAACTTTTCTCGTTCCGCTTGGAAAATGCGCCGCTTCAAGAATTGGCGGATTTAACAGAGGCGTATCTTGTCTCGCAGTTAGAGCGCAGTTTTTATACCCTTGACTTTTACAAATCACTGATGCTGATTTAGGAAATACTATGGAACAATTATACGAAAAATCTTTAACAAAACTCGAACTGGATAAGGTGCTTTCACTTCTTGCTCAGCACGCGGTAAGCAGTGCGGCAAAGGAGCAGTGCCTTGCCATCGTTCCGAGCACGGATGCAGAGGATATCCGCCTGCTGCAGCAGCAGACCTCCGATGCCTGCAAACTCATCAGCCTCAAAGGTTCGCCGAGTTTTGGTGGGGTCTGCGATGTGGGCGCTTCCGCTTCACGTGCCGCGCGCGGCGGCTGTTTAAGTGCACAGGAATTGCTGCAGATTGGCGGCATGCTCAAGTGTGCGCGCATGGTCAAAAACTATGCAGACGGGGATAGCGTGCCGACTGTGCTGGATGTTTGGTTCTTCCAGCTGATGGCCAACAAATATCTCGAAGAGAAGATTTTTACCTGCATCATCTCTAACGACGAGATTGCCGATGCCGCGAGCTCCGAGCTTGCTTCCATCCGCCGCAAAATCCGCCAGCAGAGCGCGAAAATCCGCGAGTCTCTGCAGAAAATCATCTCATCTCCTGCATACGCCAAAATCCTGCGTGAGCCGATTATTACCATCCGCTCCGACCGCTTTGTTGTGCCCGTTAAGTCCGAGTGCAAAAATGACCTGCCGGGTCTTGTGCACGATGTATCTTCCTCGGGCAGCACCTTCTTTATTGAGCCTATGCAGGCGGTCAACGCCAACAATGAACTGCGCGAACTGCTCGTTGCCGAGCGCAAGGAGATTGAGCGCATTTTGGCGGAACTGTCTGCCGAGGCGGCTGATTATAAACAGCATTTGGAGAATAACTACAAGGTCCTCGTGATTCTTGATGGCATCTTCGCCCGCGCAAAGCTGTCATTTGCGATGCATGCT
>JAZUCN010000022.1:0-2770 GCA_045639205.1 Oscillospiraceae bacterium
GTCACGATGTTCGACAGCAGTTCTTCGTCGATCTTGAAGTTGTTTCTGCCCTGACGGAACGTCACGCCGAATACATCCTTGTATTCCTGCTCTTCGGGCACATACTCAGGGTCGATGGCAACAACATTGTAGTTGCCCTTCTTCTTTTGCTTGAGAATCTCCAGTGCCTCGTCCGTATAACCCGGAGCGATCACGCCGTCGGAAACCTCGGGCAGCAGATAGCGTGCGGTGTCAGCATCGCAAATTTCAGACAGTGCTGCCCAGTCACCGTACGAGCACATGCGGTCAGCGCCGCGTGCGCGGATGTATGCGCAGGCAATGGCAGAAAGTTCGCCTTCCTGCTCAACGAAGTAAATCTGACGTTCAACATCAGACAGCGGCAGACCAACCGCCGCGCCTGCGGGAGAAACATGCTTGAACGAAGCGGCCGCGGGAAGACCCGTTGCCTGCTTGAGCTCGCGCACCAGCTGCCAGGAGTTCAGTGCATCCATGAAGTTGATGTAGCCGGGACGGCCGTTAAGGACCGTAATGGGAAGCTCGCGCTCGCCACGCATAAACAGAGAAGAAGGCTTCTGATTGGGGTTGCAGCCATATTTCAGTTCCAGTTCACGCATTTTCATCTTTCTCCTTATCGATGTTTATTCAGAATTCTTGCCGTAATCTCACCGGTTTCGAGATCGCGGAAGCAAGTATACAGCGAAATCTTGTTGTCCTCGTTGAGGTTTTCCCAAACATTGGCGGTAAACGCATCGAGGTCGCCCTCAATGACAACGCGCTCGGGCTCGCCGCAGAATGTGGGCAGCGGATCGCCGTCACAGGCATAGGTGTGCAGGAAGTGACCGACACCCGCGATGCCGGGATATTCATAGGTATAGCGCGCGCAAGAGGAGCCTTCTGCATCCGCGCTCTTGAGGATGGACATCTGATAGCTGCCGTCCTTGGAAAGCATGGCAGAAATACGCGGCGTCCAGTTCGGGCCATCGGGCTCAAAACAGCGCGTGCGCAGAGCATCTGCAAAACCCTTGCCTGCCAAAAGACCGTCACGCACCGTATCGGTCTGATCGCCGTTGGTCACAACCAGCTCTTCGCCGACCAGACGGACGGGGTGATAAATGATGAGCGAGGGGTCGACCATCTTCGATGGATCGTGCGCCTCAGTGCGAATGCCGTCTTCGGTCTGGATGAACACGCGGTTGCGCGAGTTGACACTTCTGCCCATGATGAAATAGGCAACGGCGGCATACTTGCCGTCTGCCGTATGACCGACCACGATGCCGCGGCCGGGATATGCATTTTCTTTCAGAAGTTCGGTAAGATTCAGATTTTTATACACATTCATCTGTGTCATCCTCCAATCAATTCTTTCGATACCAGTTCCGCCGCCTGCGGAAGCAGAATCCACTCTGCCTGCTCCATCACGCGTCTTTGCAAAACTTCGGGCGTGTCATTGGGCAAAACTTCGACAGCCTTCTGCGCGATGATTTCGCCGCCGTCGGGAATCTCGTTGACAAAATGCACCGTCGCGCCCGTGAGCTTCACGCCGAGCGCAAGTGCCTGCTCGTGTACGCGCAGACCGTAAAATCCTTCGCCACAGAACGACGGGATGAGCGAGGGATGGATATTAAGAATACGGCGCGGAAATTTTGCGGTAAATTCCTGCGACAAAATGCGCAGGAAACCCGCCAATACGATCAGGTCAATTTTCTGCTCGCAAAGCAATTTCTCCAGTTCCCGCTCAAAGTCCTGCGTGATAACCGCCGTCTGCACGCCGTGCTTTTCGGCACGCTCGAGGGCATACACGCCCGCTTTGTTCGATACCACGAGGACAATCTCGCCGCTTTTCAGCACACCTTGCTCCTGCGCATCGAGAAGCGCCTGCAGATTCGTGCCGCCACCCGATACCAAAACCGCAATGCGCGCACTCAGCATATCACAACGCCCTCTTCGCCGCGCACGACCTCACCGAACACAACAGGGTTTTCCCCTGCCGTGCGCAAGGTTTCCAGTGCCTTTTCACACTCGTCTTTCGATACGATGATGCTCATGCCGATGCCCATGTTGAAGGTGTTGAACATATCGCGGTGCGGCACATTGCCGCGCTCTTCGAGCAGACGGAAAATCGGCTGTACGGGAACTGCGGACTCCGTAATTTTTGCCGTCATGCCCTTGGGCAGGCTTCTGGGAAGGTTCTCATAGAAACCGCCGCCCGTGATGTGGGAAACGGCCTTGATGGTAACCTGCTCGGAAAGGGCAAGCACGCTCTTAACATAAATTCTCGTCGGCGCAAGCAGAACCTCACCAAGGCTCTTGCCGTCCAGCTCTGCCATCGGCGTACGCAGATCGCAGTTCTCTACATCAAAAACCTTGCGTACAAGCGAGAAGCCGTTGGAATGGATGCCTGAAGACGGCAGGCCGATCAGCACATCCCCCTCTTCGATGGTGCTCTTGTCAAAAACCTTGCTCTTGTCGACAACGCCAACGCTGAAGCCCGCAAGGTCATATTCATCGACCGGATAGAAGCCCGGCATCTCTGCCGTCTCGCCGCCAATAAGTGCGCAGCCTGCCTGCACACAGCCTTCTGCAACGCCGGAAACGATTGCTGCAATCTTCTCAGGTACATTCTTGCCGCAGGCAATGTAGTCGAGGAAGAACAGCGGCTTTGCGCCACAGCAGATGATATCGTTGACGCACATGGCAACGCAGTCAATGCCGACTGTGTCATGCTTGTCCATCAAAAACGCCAGCTTCAACTTCGTGCCGACACCGTCGG
>JAZUCN010000023.1:0-2329 GCA_045639205.1 Oscillospiraceae bacterium
TCGCCGTTGCCAGTTCATCGGCGCGGCGGAAGGCGCTGATAAACAGCGGCACGAGAAGCGGAATCATGGCCTTGGCGCGGGCAAGCAGGTTGCCCGACTCAAAGTCTGCACCGCGAGCCTTTTGCGCGCACATGATTTTATCCGTTTCCTCGAGCAGAGTCGGGATAAAACGAAGCGCAATGCACATCATCATCGCAAGTTCGTGGATGGGCAGTTTGATTTTCTTCAAAGGGGAAAGCAAAGTTTCCAAGCCATCTGTCAGCGCGATGGGAGACGTCGTGTAGGTCAGCATAAATGTGCCCGCAATCAAAAGCGCGATACGGATGACCATAAACACAGCATTTTCAATGCCCTGCTTTGTGATTTTGAAAATCCAAAACTCTGCGAGCGGCTCACCCGTGCCGTAGAACAGGTTCAAAATCGCTGTTAAGACGATGATGAACAACAGCGGCTTCATGTTGCGCATGATAACAGACAGGCGGATGCGCGAGATGGCAATGACCACTGCCAAAAAGCCCAGCAAAAGCGCATAGGACACAAACCACTTGGCAAGAAACAGCGCGATGATATAAACCAACACGATGACAAGTTTCGTGCGCGGGTCGAGGCGGTGAATGGGCGTCGAGCCGGGGAAATACTGACCGAGGGTAATATCTTTAAGCATGACTGCCTCCCCTCTTGCGAGCAAGAATCTGCGCTCTTGCCTGCTCAACAGTAAAGACCGAGGTATCGACATCGGCGCCAAGCTCTTTCATGCGCAAAAATACGCGCGTAATCTGCGGCACATCGAGTCCCATTTGAGTCAGTTCCTGCGCGTGCGCAAAGATTTCCTGCGGCGCGCCCTGCATGACGGCTTTGCCGTGGTTCATGACAACGAGTCTGTCAACATTGGAGGCAATCTCCTCCATCGAGTGGCTGACCATGATGACCGTCGCATTCTGCGATGCCTGATAGTCGCGAATGTTCTGCAGGATGCTTTCGCGGCCTGCGGGGTCAAGACCTGCGGTGGGCTCATCAAGAATGAGAACATCCGGCTGCATGGCAATCACGCCTGCGATTGCCGCGCGGCGTTTCTGTCCGCCCGAAAGGTCAAACGGAGATTTCTCCAGTTCTGCCTCCGAGATACCGACAAAGCCTGCCGCACGCAAAACGCGCGCATGGATTTCGTCGCTGTTCAAACCCATATTTTTCGGTCCGAAGGCGATATCCTTATAGACCGTTTCTTCAAAAAGCTGATGCTCGGGATACTGGAATACCAAGCCCACGCGGAAACGAATCTGGCGCGTGAAGGCGGCATCCTTCCAGATATCCTCGCCGTCAAAGAGAATCTTTCCCTCGGTGGGCTTCAAAAGTCCGTTCATATGCTGCGTGAGGGTGGATTTTCCCGAGCCTGTATGTCCGATCAAGCCGAGGAATTCTCCGCGGCCGATCTGCAGATTCACATCGTGCAGTGCAACCTGCTCAAAGGGCGTGCCGGCGCTGTACAGATGTGACAGATGTTGTATTTCTATGATGGGATTCAAAGGTGTATCCTCCAAAAGTGTATGCTACGGGGTCTGCAGGAATTGCATGAGCGCTTCGGCGCACTGCTCGACCGATTGCGCCTGCAAGGGAAGCTCGCATCCGTCTGCATTGAGCGCGTACAAAAGCTGTGTGGTCTCGGGCACATTCAGCCCCACCGACCGCAGAAGTTCCACTTGGCTGAAGACCTCCTGCGGCGTGCCGTCGGCAATGATTTTGCCCTCCGACATGGCAACCACGCGGTCAGCCTGAGCCGCCTCTGCCATATGGTGTGTGATGAGGACAATGGTCATGCCCGCTTCTTTCAGTCGCAGAATTGTCTGCAGAACCTCGCGCCGTCCCTGTGGATCGAGCATGGCTGTCGGCTCGTCAAAGACGATGCACTTCGGGCGCATGGCAATCACGCCTGCGATGGCAATGCGCTGTTTCTGACCGCCCGAGAGCAGGTGCGGTGCGTGCGCGGCATACTTGCGCATGCCGACCATATCGAGCGCCTGGTCCACCCGCTCGCGGATTTGCGCGGACGGAATGCCGAGATTCTCGGGCGCAAAGGCAACATCCTCTTCGACCACATTCGAGACGATTTGGTTGTCGGGATTCTGAAACACCATGCCCACGCTCTTGCGGATATCAAGCAGGTGGGCCTCATCGGTCGTGTCCATGCCGAACACCGTCACACTGCCGCCCTGCGGAAGCAGAATGGCATTCATGTGCTTGGCGAGGGTCGACTTGCCACAGCCGTTATGGCCGAGGATAGCGGTAAAGCTCCCCTGCTCAATGCTCAGCTGCAATTGCTCAAACACCGCAT
>JAZUCN010000024.1:0-7603 GCA_045639205.1 Oscillospiraceae bacterium
GAACTAAAAAATGATTTGGGTGCTTTGACTATAACCAATAGTGAATTCGAAGCAGATATTGACGAACTGGAAAATGAAATCGCAACATGCAAGCATGATATTAACGACTTGAGAGCCGACAAGAATTACTACTTTACCTACTGGTCTCGCAATCACAACAAAGTTGATCTGCTTAATGATTGCGTTGTCTTTATAGAAGATGATGGGACAAGATACTATCACAAATACGAATGCGACAAATTCGTTGGTGATGATTTCTGGGCACACAATGTACAATATGCTGAATACATAGGTTATAGCCAATGTCCCATTTGTTTTGACTAATTTTCCCTACTCCCATCAAACAAAAGCCGCTTTCAACAATATGAGGTGATATATTCATGAAAAAGGCATTCTTATTCAGTTTGTTTATTAGTTTAACGCTGCTTTTATGTGCCTGCAGTTATCACTCTCCCGAATTTGAAGGATATGATGAAGAAAGTTATTCGGCAGGCCAGGAAGAAGGCTATGAAGAAGGATATGATCGAGGTTATGAAGAAGGCATGAAATATGCGATTGAAGTAATGATAGATTATGCCTCTAACAATGAACACTACATGAATATTGATGACATTGAAGAAGGGATAAACCGATATTATGATACTTGGGGGAATGACCCCGGCGACATACGAGACATGATCATATATGGTGACTTCGATACTTATAGCCTTAAGGACTTGGTCGGCAATCTCATATCGGAATGCATCAGTTATTAAATAATCCTATCAATACACCGCCGAAATAAAAACAACTAATTGATAACATCCATCATTCCGTGCAGGACAGTTTTTCTGCAGTACTGTCCTGCACCGTCGGTCTGCCGACGAGGAATTTGGTCTTATTTTTGCTCGCGCCGCCGAAATGCCGCCGCAGAAAGACGGTCTAAATCGGTCTAAAGACGAATACTTACGCGCAAAAACGAAAAGAGAAAAACGCAAAAAAAGACTGGTAATCCAAGAGATTACCAGTCTTTGCTTATGGTTGCGGAGACAGGACTTGAACCTGCGACCTCCGGGTTATGAGCCCGACGAGCTACCAACTGCTCTACTCCGCGATATGGGGTGCTGTTTGACAGCCATGCTATGATAACACATCCGAATCGGACTGTCAAGTCCGATTCGGATATATTTTTCTGTCAAAATGCGCGATTTTTCGGGGAAAACATCACGACAAGTACTGTTTTTGCAAATCACGCACCATTGCGACATAGCGGTCTTTGCACGCTTGCATGTTCCCTTGCTTGAGGTCCTGCCAGCAGGGATTGAGGTATGTGTCGCGGATGGCGGCATAGCGCGCCTCGCGGTCGCCGCAGGCATCAATGCAGGTGACGATGCCGGGGGCAATGTCATAATATTCGTTGATGAGTTCGGCTCCGTCGGGGCAGGTGCGCAGGTAGCCATCGCGGAACATGCGGAAATCACGCAGCTGCTCGCAGTCGTCGGCAAGCCCTTGCGCCTGGCAGACAGCGGTGGTGATAAAGCACAGACCGAAGCGCTTGGTGCGGAAACTTGAGGCAATCACCTCATAATCGCCAATGTAGAACGGCGATTTCGGATACTGCTCGACCCAAATTCTTTGCAGAGCCTCTGCAAACGGCTCACTTACCTCCAATTTGAGGTGGCGCACCAGCGGCACCATAAAGATGGCGATAATTAGCTTGGCATCGTCACGAACACCCTCTTGATGGTGTTTACTTGTCCAGCGGGGGCTGGCTTCCCAAGCCGTCTGCAAATCGTCCAGAAAACGCACAGCCGCCTGTTCGGCATAGCCTTTTATATCACCCAACTGCACAACTGCCGCATTCAGACTCTCAAAAATCGGCACACAGCCTTCGCGGTAGGTCTCAAACGCGGGCACGTATTCGTTCTTGGTAATCAGGCGGTTGTAGCCTGCATACTCCGTCACACATCGCACAAGCTGTGCGCACGCGCTATCAAAATCTACTACGGACGCAGGAGAAACGTCCTCCGTCCGTAAGTCCTGCGCGTGCAGACGCTCCCCGCAATACATGCAGGAGAATTCCGCAAGCTCAGCAGGGATCTGCAGAGGCTGGTTGCATTTTGGGCACAGTCCATTCAGAAAAGTCTGCTCTGACATATGCGTTCACCTAATTTCATTCGTATTTTATTGCGCGCATGATGCTCGCGCGAAAATCGGGGCAGGATGGTTTGTCGATGGCGCGAAGCGTCTGGTCGACTTGCTTCATGGCATCATACAGCGCCCGACACGATGGGCAATCGCGCAGATGCGCGTGGAGTATCAGCAGTTCGGACTGCGCAAGCTCGTTGTCGAGCTCTGCGCTGATGGCTTCGTGGATTTTCTCACAGATCATTTTGCCACCCCCTCTTCTGTTTTGGACGAAGATGGGGGTAAAATGTTCCGCTCCATCAGGAGGTTTTTCAGCCGCAGGCGCGCCCGTGCCAGGCGGGATTTGACCGTTCCGAGCCGAATGCCCAACAGTTCGGCGATTTCTTCGTAAGACAAATCGTCCATTACGCGCAGGTTGAGGATTTCCTGAAATTCTTCGGAAAGTTCCGCAAATGCCTGCTCGAGCGAGCGCAGAAATTCTTCGCGCAGAACCTGCTCTTCGGGCAGGAGTTTCGGGTCGGCAAGCGCCTGCGACTCGGGCGAATCCTGCGCGAATATAAGCTGTTGCGGCACGGCACTGCTGCGGTTTTTGCGCCGCAGAAAATCCAGGCACACATTTTTCGTCAGCCGAAACAGCCACGTGGAAAACTCTGCCTCAAACTGATACTGCGAAAGTCCGCGCCAAGCCTTGAGGAAGGCCTCCTGCGTCAAATCCGCGGCATCTTCCGTATCGCGGCACATGCGATAGCACAGCTGAAAGACCTTTTGCTGATAAATACCAACAAGCGTTTCAAATGCCTGCGCATCACCGTTTGCTGCAAGGCGCACCAATTCGCGCTGGTCTTTCATCGCCTCACCTCAAATCCCTTTGGATGCCTTTGGCAATGGTGTAAATATCATCCATCGACGAGATGGCGGAAATTTTTTCTTTGTAATAACTGCTGTGCGATACGCCGCGCAGATACCACGCAAAATGCTTGCGCGCTTCCAAACATGCGATGTGCTCGCTTTTATCCTCGCGGGCATATTCAAACTGCCGCACAACCGTATCCACGCGCTCGGAAAGCGGCGGAAGCGCGGGGATTTCTTCGCCGCGAAGCGCAGCCTGCGCCTGCGCAAACAGCCACGGATTGCCAAACGACGCGCGACCAATCATGAACCCATCTGCGCCTGTGCGCGTGCGGCAGTGCACGGCATCTTCAGCGCTGAAAATATCGCCGTTTGCAATGACGGGAATGTGCACGGCATCCTTGACCGCACGGATGATGTCCCAATCAGCGCGCCCCGAGTAGAGCATGCTCTTCGTGCGTCCGTGCACGCAGATGGCGGACGCGCCTGCCTGCTCAAGAAGCGCAGACAGTTCGACAGCATTGATGCAACCCCTATCCCAGCCTGTGCGCATTTTGACCGTCACAGGGACACTGACCGCCTTGCAGACCGCCTCAACGATGCGCGCGGCAAGCTCGGGTTCTTTCATCAGCGCACTTCCGTCACCGTTGGCGACGATTTTGGGCATCGGACAGCCCATGTTGATATCCAGAAAATCCGCATGGGAAATCTCCAACGCAAAAGCCGCGGCCTCGGCCATCACGGTCGGGTCGCTGCCAAAAATCTGCGCGCCGCAGATGCCTGCGGGCGTTTTGCGAAGCAGGCTGATGCTCTTCTTATCGCGATAGACCAGCGCGCGCGAGGAGACCATCTCCGTCACAGTAGCGCTCGCGCCAAGCTCGGTGCAGATGGCGCGGAAAGCCCAATCGGTCACACCCGCCATCGGCGCAAGGAACAAATCGCCTGTAAATTCTAAATTTCCCAGCTTCATAGCATTCTCCTTCTTTTGCTGTATTGTAGCACAAAAACCGCGCCCATACAACAAACAAAAACAGCCCCGCACTTCTCGTGCAGGGCTGTTTTCAGATGATTGCACTCAAAACCCACGCAAGCGTGATCGGCATCGCACCGCACAGCGCGTATGTGAGTTTCTGCCGCCAACCGAGCATCGTTTCCGCACTGCCATGCATGGCCGCCTGCCTTGCTTCTCGCAGGATATCTTCCTCGGAAACACCTGCGCGCAGAACATCATCGCGCAGCAGGAAGATCGCCTGCTCAAACAGCGCGGGCTGCTGCGGCTTTACCAGTACGATTTGGCGGGTGATACCTTTGACCATGCAAAAACCTCCTTTTAGAAGAGGATTGCCGATTTTTTCCTTGCTTATACGCAATCAGTCAAGTTCGTAAATCGAATCGTCGTTGTCAATCCACTCCTGAACGGGGACAACGGAGTATTCCGTTTCCGTATCACGGATGACCACGCGCTCAAGACCGGCGTTGATGATCATGCGTCTGCACATCGAGCAGGAGGTCGCATCGTGCAGAAGTTCGCCCGTCTTGGCATCCTTGCCGACGAGGTAAATTGTGCCGCCGATGCACTCGTTACGCGAGGCGGAGATGATGGCATTTGCCTCTGCATGGACACTGCGGCACAGTTCATACCGCTCGCCGCGCGGAATGCACATCTTCTCGCGCATGCAGTAGCCAAGGTCCGAGCAGTTGAGTCTGCCGCGCGGTGCGCCATTATAGCCTGTGGAAATAATCTCATCGTTGCGCACGATGATCGCGCCATAACAGCGGCGCAGGCAGGTCGAACGCTCCAAAACGGTCTGCGCGATGTCGAGGTAATAATTTTCCTTATCAATGCGCTTCATGGTAGAACCTCCTGAAAATGTCGAATTTTCTGATTTCTTGCCACCAGTATAACACACCCCACCCCTGCAGGGCAATCAATTTCCTTGCTCGGGTGCAGAAATTATGCTATACTGATAGAAAACCACGCAAGGAGGTGAGCGGTATGAAAAAACGGCTGATGGCGGCAGTGTTGCTGTTGGCGCTCGTGCTGTGCGCATTTTCTGCCCCTGCTCTGGCAACAGAGAGCGTTTCTTTTGTAGCGGTCAACGATACCATTCCGCTCACATTGCCTGCAGGCTCTGCGCCGTATCAGGCGGCGGCAGGTCTCTATGTGCCCTATACGGTCTTTGACGCCTCACCCGGCGGCATCGTCTCTTCGTACAATGCGCAGAAACAGACCTTCGTCCTGCTCACGCGCGAGAAGATTCTGCTTTTTGATTTGGATAAAAGCACCGTCACAGACGAAAAGGAAAACACATCACGCGTGCTCATTACCTACCGAAACGGCATCTTGTATGTACCTGCCGAGCTCTGTGCGTCCCACTTTGGTCTTAAGGTGACTTTGCTGACCAGCCGCGGCGGCTATCCTGTCCTGCGCTTTACCAACGGCAGTGAGGTCTATGATAATGACACCCTTTTGAGCAAAGCGGAAAACCTCATCAGCTACCGCGTGGAAGTGATCGAAAACGAGAGCGCACAGGCCCAGCGCCCCGAAGATACGAACAAGCCGCCTGTCCAGCCGGCAGACCCTGCGTCCGTTTACCTTGCCATCACCGACGCGATAAGCATGCGTGCGTCGATGCAGGCACTGGAAAAACGGAAACTGCGCGGCGCGTTTTTCCTCACAGAGGAAGAAATCCTGGCAGACAGGGAACTTGTGCGGGAGCTCTACGCCGCAGGTCACCGCATTGGCCTGACGGTTTCAAAAGAGGAAGAAGACCCCCAACAGGCACTGCGCCGCGCCAACGACGCACTTGATGCGGTGATTTCTTCAAAGTCGGTCATGGCATTGCTCGAGCCCGCGCAGACGCCCAAGGTCAGCGGCTACCGCATTTTTGAGCGACCTGCCGAGCGCATGAGCAATGCGCGCATCGTTGCCGCGCCCGACCAGCCGCGCCTGCTTTGTACGGCAGACGATACGGCCTCTGTGATAGACTCCCTCGTCACCGCGGGCATCACCGTACGCACCCTGCGCGAGACGACCGTTGTCATTCCGTAAAGAAAACGATAACCGCCGATGGAACTTCCATCGGCGGTTTTGTTTTATACGGTTTTTGCCAGTGCTTCCAAGGCGTCGGCATGCGTGATGTTGGCTTTTTCCTCACACACCGCGCCAAAGCGGGCAAGGTCCTGCGCAGTGGCAGGTGCATCAGGGAAGAATTGCCCATGTTTTGCTTCCATCGTGCCTGCCTGCATTGCCGCGGCAATCGCGGCGGCATACGGATGGCGGAAGGAAACGTCCCTGGCGGGCTTCTTTTTCGCGCGCACCAATTCGACGCGCTCGCGCGCGGTTTGACTGCCGTAGACCATCATTGCCAGCGCCCCGCGCGTCAGCGGCGTGCCTGCGCGGACAGTGTTGTCGCGGAAGGCGATGCAGTAATTGCTGGAAAGAAGTTTCTTTGCCGCGGGGAACAGCGGGTCGGTCGGCGCAAGGTCCAAAAACGGGCAAAGCTCCAAAAGTTCCGAAACTGTGACCACGCGGTAGCCGTGCGCGCTTAAAAGCTCCAACTGTTTTTCCAGTCCATCTGCTACGGGCGAGCGACGCGCCATGTTATAGCCATCTTTCTGGAAGATAATCTGCCCGCAGAAATAATCGGGATCCTGGGATAAGTCCCGCTCGATGGGCCTCCATGTCGCGGCGACTTCTGCCTCATAATCGGCAAGCGGAAGCCAGCCTGCGCCGTCATAACTTGCCGCCATATACTGATAGCCCATCAGCGCATAGGCATCATAACTCGAGAAGCCGTCCTTCGTTTTGTCGACATAGTGCGGCGGGCGCGAAAGGCGGATGTTGTAGTTGTAATGCTCGCGCATATGCGTGTCCAACTGCTCCAGATCCTCTACCACCGCATCAAGACCGCTCAGCGGCTTTCTGCCGCCGTAAACGAGCGGTTTTGGGCCAAAGAGCACATGCGCCCATGTGTGGCTTGTGATTTCGTGACCGCCCGCAAGCAGGCGCGAAACAAGTTCGCCGCACGCTGCCGCGCCGCCGTCGGCATCCTTGCCGAAGTCGGGGTAGTGGTCATAGGCAACACCGCCCCACGAGGCAGAGCCTTCTTTTCCTGCGCGGTCGGGATAATTCTTCGAGGTATCGCCCACAATGTCAAAAGTACCCTTCGCGCCAAAACGCTCCAGGGTTTCTGCCAGATGCAGCGTCAGCGGTTTTCCGTCTTTGGACGGATTGGCAGGCAGACGGCAGGGACCGTCATCAAAGGTCATCCCGCACACCCGCTCGGAAAGAGCCACGCGCTCAATGCGCCGGACGGGGCTGAGATAGACAACCTGCCGCGCACGCAATTCTTCTGCAAAGCGGTGCTTGAGTTTTTTAGCCAGCCCAATGGCTTTCGTTACGATAGACATAGGCGTCTCCTACTTTTGAAAAAGGTCGCGCACCAACGCGCCGCACAGATATAAATACGTCTTAATGCTCGCGCAATGCCACGATTTGTCGCGGCGTACACGCGTAAAGCCCTTGTAGCGCCAACGGCAGGCATGGAAAAACTTCGCTTCGGTGCGCCCTGCAAGCAGAGCCTTGCGCAGAGCATCCAATGTAAGCGCGTCCGCTTCCACGGCG
>JAZUCN010000025.1:0-1925 GCA_045639205.1 Oscillospiraceae bacterium
TATGCTCTTCGACAAAGTCTGCCATCTCCTGCTGGGAGAAAGCATCAATAGGCTTGGGCAGCTCGAAGCTGTTTTCGGCGCACCAATCCTCAATCAGCTTGTCCGCGCGGAAGCGTTCTTTACACTCCTTGCAGTCCATCAAGGGGTCGGAGAAGCCGCCCAGGTGACCCGAAGCGACCCAAGTCTGCGGATTCATGAGAATGGCAGAATCCTGGCCGACGTTGTAGGGATTTTCCTGCACGAACTTTTTCCACCACGCCTTTTTGACGTTGTTTTTCAGTTCTACGCCGAGAGGACCATAGTCCCACGTGTTGGCAAGGCCGCCGTAAATTTCGGAGCCTGCAAAGATAAAACCGCGGCCCTTACACAGAGCGACGATTTTTTCCATTGTTTTTTCCGTATTCTTCATCATAGTACGTATCCTCCCGAACACATTCTAAATTCTATATTATTATAATAGAATGCGGGTCAAAGTCAACCGCGGCGTGCCATTTTTTATCCAAATGCTTTCGTTTTTGGTGCAGATGTGGTATACTGCGGAAGAACACGATAGAAAAAGGAGCATTTGCCTTGAAACTGATTGGACGGCTCATCTTAACAGCGATACTTTTGGGCTTGACGTGGCTGCTGATTTCGGCAGGCATGAATATGCCTTTGCTCGTTGATGGCGTATATCTTGATATTAGCCGCAAACTGCTCGCAGCAGTCGGCTCTGTGACGCGTCAGCTTCCGTTTGCGCTGTGGGAAGCGCTGCTCCTGCTTGCGGTTTTGTGCATCATCTACACGCTTGTGCGTGTGTTTATGAAAAAGGGCAAAGGTTTGCTCGCTTGGGTAGCAGGGCTTGCGGTGTTTGCGAGTGTGCTGATTTTTGCGTTTACCGCGATGTGGGGTCTGAATCACTTTGGCGCGGATGCGGCGCAGAAGTTGGGGCTTGATGTGCGCGAGTACAGCAAGGAAGAGCTCCTGCAGGCGACCGAGTATTATGCCGCGCAGGTGAGCGAACTGGCGGGCACAGTTTCGCGTCCCGATGGGGGCGTGGCGGAATTTTCCGACTTTGAGCAGTTGGCAGGAAAAACCGCAGAGGGATTTTCTGCGCTTGCGCAGGAATATGCGATGTTTGCCGATACGGATGCGTCTGTAAAGAAACTCGCGGCGTGGCCGCTTTACAGCTATCTTGGAACAACGGGTATTTTTGTGCCCTTTACCGCCGAGGCGAGCGTGAATCCTGATACATACGAGGTCTGGCTTCCGTTTACCATGTGCCACGAGATTGCCCACAGACAGGGTGTTGCGGCCGAGGACGGCGCAAATTTCTGCGCGTATCTTGCCTGCATGGCAAACAGTGATGCCGAGTTCCGCTATTCGGGCGCATTTGCGGCGTTTACTTACTGCATGAACGCGCTTGCCCGCGCGGACAGCGAAGCGGCGGCAAAGATTTGGAATGAGGTCGACATGGGTGTATATGCCGATGCCAAGGCCGCCAACGCGCATTATGACCGGTACAAGGGCAAAGTGCAAGATACAGCGCAGAAACTCAACGATACATATCTCAAGGCATTTCAAGAGGAATCGGGCGTGCAGAGTTACGGCGAGGTGGCGGATCTTCTCATCGCGTGGTATCTGCAAAATTCTTAAGATTGACACTTGACAAACAAAGTCGGATTCGATATAATAACCCCTGCTGATGGACAGTTAGCTCAGCTGGTATGAGCACCTGCTTGACGTGCAGGGGGTCACAGGTTCGAGTCCTGTACTGTCCACCATAAAAAATGTCATCCCATTCGGGATGACATTTTTTATTTTGCACCGCATGGATTTTGACCCGTGACCCTCATTGCGCGGCAAGCGGCGCTTGACGCGCAGGGAGTGAGGAGCGGACAACGTGCCGGTGGCACGTTGGAGGCGACGATGAGGTTCGAGTCCTG
>JAZUCN010000026.1:0-3537 GCA_045639205.1 Oscillospiraceae bacterium
TCACATCCGAGCAGGCTTCGTCGAGCAGGTCGATGGCCTTGTCGGGCAGGAAGCGGTCAGTGATATAGCGCTCAGGAACAATGACCGTCTGCCGCGCGATTTCGGGCGAAATGGCAACGCCATGGAATTCTTCATAATAGTGCTTAATACCGCGGAGCATATCAACGGATTCCTCAACAGAGGGTTCATTGACTGTTACCGGTTGAAAACGACGCTCAAGTGCGGTGTCCTTTTCAATATGCTTACGATACTCGGTCAGTGTGGTTGCCCCGATAACCTGTACCTCGCCTCGGGAAAGTGCGGGCTTGAGGATATTAGCGGCGTTCATCGAACCTTCTGCATCGCCCGCGCCGACAAGGTTGTGCACCTCGTCGATAACAAGGATGATATTGCCAAGTTTACGAACCTCTTCAATCAGGCCCTTCATGCGGCTTTCAAACTGTCCGCGGAACTGTGTGCCTGCGACAAGCGCCGTCAAATCCATAAGATAGACTTCTTTATCCTGCAGTTTGTACGGCACGTCTTTTTCCGCAATCTTCTGCGCCAAACCCTCGGCAATCGCCGTCTTGCCGACACCGGGCTCGCCGATGAGGCAGGGATTGTTTTTCTGGCGGCGGTTGAGGATTTGAATCACGCGCTCAATTTCGACCTCGCGGCCGATGATGCGGTCGAGTTTTCCTTCACGCGCCTTGGTCGTGAGGTTCTGACAATAGGTGTCGAGGAACTTGCGTTTTTGCTTTTTCTGGTTTTTCTCTGCATTTTTATCTGCAGGCGGTTCCTGTCGCTCAGCAGGCATATTATCCGCCTGCTGGGCATTGCCGAAAAGCTTATTGAGGAACGGGAAAGTTGCCGTTCTGCTCTCCTGCTCGTCGTCCTCATCCTCGTTTTCGGGCGCGCCCGCAAGCATGCCCTCGAGGTTTCCGAGCGCATCGGACATTTCGCCGCTGAGGCTCTCCAGGTCATCTTCGGTGATGCCCATGCGCTTCATCAAATCATCCACAGGCTTGATGCCCAGTTCTTTTGCGCATTTCAGGCACAGACCGTCATGGACAGACTCGCCGTTATCAATTTTGGTGATAAAAATCACAGCAAGATTTTTCTTGCATCTTGAGCATAAGGTTGGTTTCATACTAAGGTCTCCTATATTGCCATTGCTGTAAAGCAGTATAACACAATCTGCGTGCGCTTCCAAACGCCAAATGCAGGCAGGATAAGCAGATTTTACGGAACATAGAGCATGCCGGAGCCGCCCGAAATCACAATGCTGCTGCCGTCAGCGCGCATCACGATATCTGCCGCGCCGTAGCTGTTGTCTGTCTGTGCATAAAGTTCCATCGCAGAGTTGTACACCGTAATCTCATTGGCTGTGAGCACGGCGGTGTATTTTTCACGAGTGCTGATATCGAGAATATCCTCGGAAACGGCAAGGGTGCCGAGCATCTGTCCGTCAGGCGCCAAATGCACCAGTTCGAATCGGCTTCCTGTGCGGTTTCTGTTGAGGCACAGAACGAGGTTGCCGTTGACATCTGCGTCATAATCGCGCAGGTACGCCCCGTTGTATTCGTATTTTCCAAGGACAGTACCGTCTGTTTCCAGGTGCATTACGCTGTTCTCGCCGATGCTGCAAAGCGTGCCATCGGGCAGAAACTCCAAATCGTAAATCAGTTCACTGCCAAGCCCAATAGAGCCGATAGGAGAATCTGTATCCGTCTTAAAGATGTCCATCGTGCTTTGGAACACGCCGTCTTCTTGTCCAAGGCTGATAGCGGCAAAATACTCGCCATCACGGCTTACGGTGCAGATGGGCATATAACGGCTGGCAGAGAGCCATCGATAAAGCACCGAACCATCGGCACGCAGAACATAGATGACAGACTTATAGCCCGGCTCGGGCACGCTGTAGCAGATGAAGCCTTCGTCAGAAACATCTGCATCGAGGATGCCCTTTTCGGTATTGATCTCCACGAGCGCGTTCTTGCTGATACTGCGAAGCTGCAGGCCGCCGACATCAAACGAGAGTACCGCATCGCGCGAGGCGCGGATAGCAGGCGAACTCATATGCGCCTCGATGGCGCGGCTTTCGCGGCCGTTTTTATCCAGCGCGCGGATGCCCGAAACAGAGGCTACGGCAAGCCCATCGTCAAAACTCGCATAGACATTACTGCTGTGCGCGTCAAAGGAATAGGTTTCAATCTGCTCTGCCTGTGAGATACCCATGTACTTAAATGTGCGGCGAAGCTCGTCGAAGTTTATCTCGTCTTGGAAGATAATCAGCGCGACCACGCCGACAACGACAAACAACAGCACCATGAACAGCAGTACGCGCCTAAGAATCGTATTCGGTTGTTGGAAGTCCATTTTCGATACATTATCCGACATGGAACGAAACCTCACCATCATCATACCAAAGTTTTGTCATGTAAAGTCCCCCGGGAGGAACGGTAGGTCCTGCGGCCTTGCGGTCTTTGTCGGCCAAAATCTGCGCGACCTGCTCGGGCGGGAATTTGCCCTCGGCGGCATAGACAACTGTGCCTGCCATTGCGCGCGCCATATTATAAAGGAAGCCGTTTGCGCAAACGCGCAGGCTGATCAAGTCCCCATCGCGCTCGACATCGTAATAGTAGACTGTGCGGACAGTGGATTTGACCTCGGTGCCGACCGAGCGCACCGCGGCAAAGTCATGTTCGCCCACAAACTGCTGCGCGGCAATGCGCATGACATTCTCGTCGAGGTGCTTGGGGTAGAACCACGCGCGGTTTACATAAAACGGGTCACGAATGCGCGAGTTGTAAATGAGATAGGTATATTCCTTGCGCACGCAAGAGCCAATGGCATTAAAGCCATCGTGCACATCCATCGCGCCTGTTACCACGATATCGGGCGGCAAGTGCGTATTGAGTGCATACGGCACACGGTCGGCAGGAATGGACGATGTGGTGTGGAAATTCGCAACATAACAGCGCGCGTGCACGCCTGCGTCGGTTCTGCCACAGCCTGTGATATGAACACGGTGGCCAACAACCTTTGCCGTAGCTTTTTCCAGCGTTTCACCGACAGTAATATCCGATTTTTGCACCTGCCAGCCATGGTAGGCCGTGCCAAGATATTTCAGAAACAGAGCGATATTTCGCATGGTTTCCTCCATCAAAGACCAAATTTGCGAAGAACAATCACGCCTGCGAGCAGGCAAGCACCAAGCAGATACGCAATGGCATCTGCAGACGAATAGCGAAGCTGATTGAGCCTTGTGCGGCTGTCACCGCCGTGATAGCAGCGGCATTCCATCGCCGTTGCCAGTTCATCGGCGCGGCGGAAGGCGCTGATAAACAGCGGCACGAGAAGCGGAATCATCGCCTTGGCGCGGGCAAGCAGGTTGCCCGACTCAAAGTCTGCACCACGCGCTTTCTGCGCGCACATGATTTTGTCCGTCTCCTCGAGCAAAGTCGGGATAAAGCGCAGAGCGATGCACATCATCATGGCAAGCTCATGGATGGGAAGCTTGATTTTCTTCAAGGGAGAAAGCAAGGTTTCCAAGCC
>JAZUCN010000027.1:0-6382 GCA_045639205.1 Oscillospiraceae bacterium
CACCCTGCTTAAAAGGCAGGTGCTCTGCCGACTGAGCTAGCGGGTCATATGGCAGGGATGGCAGGATTCGAACCTACGCATACAGGAGTCAAAGTCCTGTGCCTTACCGCTTGGCGACATCCCCGTACACGCTGTATGAAAAATCCTATAAAAAAAGAAATGGGGTGAGTGAAGGGACTCGAACCCTCGGTCTTCAGAGCCACAATCTGACGCGTTAACCAACTACGCTACACCCACCATATTCATTTCTGCTGCCGCATACGCCCAGCGCATCCGACTTGGTACGCCAGGAGGGATTCGAACCCCCTACCTACTGCTTAGAAGGCAGTTGCTCTATCCTGATGAGCTACTGGCGCATAAGAGAGTGGAGCGGGTGACGGGAATCGAACCCGCGTCCCCAGCTTGGAAGGCTGGTGCCCTGGCCGTTGTGCTACACCCGCAGCTTTCCGACTTAATCGGCTTAAAGATAATAGCACACCAAAATGCCTGTGTCAAGAGGATTTGCAAGGAATTCCCACCTATCTCGCCGCGCGAGGTGCTTCGGAAAACAGACGCTTATACGCGCGCACAAATGTCGAGTAGTCGGCAAAGCCGCAGGCAAGGCAGGCATCGCCGATCGGCATGCCGCCCGCAATCATCTCTCTTGCCAGCATCAAGCGCTTGGTATTGAGATAATTATGGATGGTATAGCCCGTTTCCTCTTTGAACCTGCGCATCATGTGGTATTTGCTGATATAAAAATGCGCCGCAAGGTCGTCAATGGACACAGGTTCAGTCAAATGGCTCGTCAGATACTGCAAAATTGCCACTGTTTTCACATCATACGCCCGCGAGTGGACATACTGCAGTTCATGCTCCTGCATGCCGCGGCTGACGCCGATCAAGAACTGGAAAAACAGCGACCGCAGAAGCAAATCCTGCCCAAAGCCGTCTTCATTTGCCGCCTTGGCAAGTGCGCGCAGAGTCTGCGCCAGTTCTCGGTTCTTTCCATGCGGGCGCACAACGAAGGAAAACCGCTCTTTTGCGCGCGCAAAACACTGCTCCAAATCGCACGCATCGGTGCTGTTTCTGCGCAGAAATTCGGGCGAAATATAGACGATCATGCGCTCGTAGGGCGCGCCCACGGTAATCTCGGGTCTGTGAATACAGCCGCTTGCAACGAGCACCATATCCCCCGCCTGCAGAAGATAACTTTTGCCCTCAATGCCGTAGCCTGCGCCGTCGGAGAGAAAGAGGATGATTTTATGGAAAGTATGATAGTGCCAGTCAACAGGCTCGTTCATCGCGTCGCGCAGGTGGAAAATGCGAAAATCCTCGCGCAGGTAGCCGCGATTTTCATAACTCTGCAGTTCCATTTCTCCCCTCCTCGCAGTTTTTTCTATATCATAGCACAAATCTTGCAATTTGTGCACCCATGTGCCAAAAAAGGGCGGCTCATATGAGCCGACCGTCATATTCAGATGTATTTTGCGATGAATGCAGGCGCATTTTCCTCATCACCGGAAATGGTGAATGTGAACGAAACGCTGTTCGCATCGGAAAACTTTTCGCACCAAGCGAGGAAGGCTTCCATTTCGGCTTCGTCCTCACTGCGCGAAACCTTGCGCAGGTTGTCGATAAAAATGTGGCAGATATCAAAGTTGCCCGCATGCAGGCCGCTGATAAAACCTTTGAGGAAAGTGTAGTTGTCGATGGCGTACTCGGCCGAATCGATCAATCGGACACGGTAGTCGAGGTTGAAGCGCATCGTGTTGCCCTTTTCAATGCAAACGAGGCTGCCCGTTTCGTTTTTCAGGGTTTCATGCATCGCGTCGATGAGTCTTTTTGTCTTACCGGAACCCTGCAGACCGGTGATGATATGAACCATAGGGAATTCCTCCTTTATCCACAAGTGTGGGGGTGTGTGTTTATTCTATCAGTTTCTCCAGCGAATAACAATAGGCTATTTGTCCAAAGTTTATTCATTTTTCTTTACATCTCGCCTTTACCGAGCATGGACTTTGCAAGTTCGCGTGTGGCAGATGCCTTGTTACCTGTCGCATTGCCGCCTGCCATGCAGGTGCAAAGCGCGCCTGTCAGTTCAAAGAAGTAGAAAAGTTCGCCCAGTGCCTGCGCGTTTGCATCCTCGGTCTGCACGCACATGACAGGAACGCCGTTATCCGCATGCGCCTCGCAGATTGCCT
This sequence comes from Oscillospiraceae bacterium, assembly GCA_045639205.1. Classification (GTDB taxonomy): domain Bacteria; phylum Bacillota; class Clostridia; order Oscillospirales; family Oscillospiraceae; genus CAG-170. Next base: position 2,184 of record JAZUCN010000027.1, read on the forward strand.
CGAACATGGTCTGCTGAACATCGGCAAGACTCTTTTCCTGCAGGAAGCCCATCTGGTCATAATCGTGCCAGTCCATCTCGATGCCGACCTTCTGCGTGCAAAGTTCTCCCACGCGGAGCATCGTCTCAACCACGGTCGGGCGGATTGCGCCTGCGCAGGCATCAAGTATGGGAAGTTCAGCAGGAAGCGCCGCATGCATAGTGAGCATCGTGCCTGCACTGCGGCTCATCTGATGTTGCCACCACTTGCCGAAAGCATCAAGGCTCGGCTCAAATGTACCGAGCATCTCGGCCGTCATGCCCTGTTCTGCAAGGCATCTGCGCGCACCCGCATACATCCACGCGGGATTTTCAAACGCGCGGATATCCATATCCTGATAGGCATTTGCCGCGCCTTCGAGCACGGAAAGCGGGTCGATGCCCGCAACCGCCATTGGAAGAAGTGCCGCGCAGGTCAGCGCGCTGTCACTTGCGCCATCTTCTTCCGGAAGCGTGAGAAGCGTATAGCCCTCTTCTTCTGCCATACGCGCAAGATGGGATTCTTGCGGGGCGGTGATAAAAATATTGTGCTTGGCATCGGATCCACAGCGGCGCTCTAGCATCCAGCGCAGAGCGCGCGAGGCAATCGCAGGTTCTAAATCCGTGTGCGCGTTTCCGATCAGCTGCAGGCAGAACGGTTTTTCGCCCAATTCGCGGCAAAGTTTCATCCAGGCCGCGCCCGACAGGTCATTGCCCGTAAAAATCACACGCATCGGCTGCTCGGAAGATGAAAGCAGTTCGATACCTGCCTGCGCGCCGAGCCATGCCCCGCCATTACCGACAACGACGAGTGTGTCGCAACTTGTGCAGATTGCCTCTGCCGCCTTGGAAATCGCGTGCAGAGTCTTGGCGGTAACGCCATCGGGCAGTCCCAGCCAGCCGAGATACGGCTTTTCGCCTTGTTCATTTGTGCGCAGGCGCAGATGGGCATCAAAAACTTCCTGCTCGCGCGAGAGCAAATCCGGAAGTGATACACAACTCCAAATATTTGACAGTTCAACCTGAATCATAGAAAACTCCTTCCTCAAAGGCAGGGCGCGGTGATTTTTTCTTATTATACACCATTTCGCCATAAAACGCAAAAGACACCCAAAAGGGTGTCTTTTTTGTTATCCCATGCAAATTGTTTTCAGCATTTGCAGTGTGATATCCCACCAGGAGAGCGCTTCAATGGTTTCGGGGCAGATGAGCGGGATCTCGCAGATCGGCGCATCTTTTGCATAAACGATGAGTTTTCCAAGCGGCGCGCCCTGCTCAACAGGCGCCTGCACCTCTGGCTCTAACTGCACCTCACAGCGTACAGAGGCCGCCTGTGATTTATCGAGGAGCAGAGGCGTTTGCTCCTGCAAAACGGGTGTGATACTCTGCGCCGTGCCAAGTTTTACCGCCACTTCACCAATAGGCTCTGCAGGTGCCGGGGTCACGAGCGCGTAATTGGAAAAGCCATGATTGAGCATCGACTTTGCCGCCTCAAAGCGGTTGGTGCTCGTATCGCAGTGCATCACAACGGCAATCAGTTCCATCCCGCCGCGCGCGGCAGATGCCGCAAGGCAGTAGCCTGCCGCAGAGGTGTAGCCCGTTTTGAGCCCCGTCGTGCCGTCATAAAAACGCACAAGTTTGTTGGTGTTGGACAGACCAAATTTGCCGTCGCGAATCGTATCCATCCAAATTGTCGTGTATTCGCGGATGGCATCGTGCTTCAGAAGTTCGCGTGACATGACGGCAATGTCATGTGCGCTCGTCAAGTGCTCTGCCGCGTCTGCATCATCATCCAAACCTGTGCAGTTGACAAAATGGGTGTTCGTCATGCCCAACTCCTGCGCGCGCTCGTTCATTCTCTGCACGAAAGCGCTTTCACTGCCTGCAATGTGCTCTGCAAGCGCGCAGGCGCAATCGTTGGCAGAGGACACGACCACTGCCTTGAGCATATCGCGAAGCGGCATCTGCTCGTTTGGCTCTAAAAACACCTGACTGCCGCCCTTGTTTGCCGCGGCTTCCGACACAATGACGGTATCGTCCCAGCCAATACGCCCATCTTCCAGTGCTTCCATGACCAGAAGCAACGTCATCACCTTGGTCACAGACGCGGGCGCGAGCGCCTCGTGCGCGTTCTTTTCATATAAAATCTGCCCCGTTGCCGCCTCCATCAAAATGGCAGATGGCGCATTTGGCGCAAGCTCTGCCGCGCAGGCAATGGGCGCACAAACACACAGCATCGATACAATGAGCAGCCGCGAAAGCCACCGTTTTTTCATAAAAAATCACCCTTTCGCTTCACTTGGTACGAGCCTATGAAGCAAAAGGGCTGAATATGCAAGGGGTTATTGGGCTTGTTTGCGCGAGGATAGGTATGGGCCAATGGCGGTGCGGAAATCTTCGCTTTGGGTTTCGTTTGCCGCGATGCGCACGCACAGCGGTGTGTGCAGACCCAAAAAGCAAAGGTTTAAAATGGACTTCGCGTCCAGCAGTGACGCATCGTGCAGAATCTGCACGGCAAACGGCTGACGATTTGCAAGGCTCACAAATCTGCCGATTTGCTCCACGTCATGAAATTCAATGATAAATTCCATGGGGGAAATCCTCCTCAAATATCTGTACAATCCGCGTGAATTCCGATATAATAGAATATTAAGGGACACAGGTATCCAAACCACGCGATACCGCAACGCATTTCATTATATCCAAAGTGCCTTTTGCGGACAATGCACAAAGATTATAAACATTTTTTAGACGATAAAAATATTTTTGGCGGTTTTACCTATGAAATTTGCATTTTATACCTTGGGATGCAAGGTCAACCAATATGAAACGCAAGCCCTGCAGAAACTCCTGCTCGAGCAGGGGCATGAACTGGGTCAAATGGACGAAGTCTGCGACGGCTATATCATCAACACCTGCACCGTTACGGCAACGTCTGACAAGAAATCGCGCAATGTCATTCGCCGCCTGCGCAGGCAGTATCCGCTTGCCGCCATCGGCGTTTGCGGCTGTTACGCGCAGACCGCGGCAGACGATGTGCGCGCGCTTGGGGTCGATGTGCTCTACGGCACGGACGGACGCGTGCGCTTTTTGGAGAATATGGTCGATTGCGCCAAGCAAAAAGCATATTTTGAGGACGTGCGCGATGCAGGACTTTCGCGCGAGTTTGAACTTCTGCCCGCAGGCGGTCTTGCAGAGCGCACCCGCGCACTTTTAAAGGTCGAAGACGGTTGCAACAATTTCTGCACCTACTGCATCATCCCCTACGCAAGAGGCCGCGTGCGCTCGATGCCTTTGGAAAAAGCCGTCGAGCAGGCAAAAGAGCTTGAACGCGAAGGCTACCGCGAAATCGTCGTCAACGGCATCGAAATCTCCTCGTGGGGCTATGAGTGGAAAGACGGAAGCTCCCTGCACCAACTGATTGCCGCACTCTGTGAAGCTGTGCCGCAGATGCGCATCCGCCTTGGCTCTTTGGAGCCGCGCACCATTGACGAAGATTTTTGCCGCGCATTGTGCGGTTTTGAAAATCTCTGCCCGCAGTTTCATCTGAGCCTGCAGAGCGGTTGTGACAGCGTGCTTTCGCGCATGCACCGCAAGTACGACACCGCGCGCTATGCAGAAAGTGTGCGCCTTTTGCGCGAATATTTCCCCGCCTGCGCGATTACGACCGACCTCATTGTCGGCTTCCCCGGCGAAACAGACGAAGAATTCGAGGCGTCGATTGATTTTCTCGCGCGCTGTGGCTTGTCAAAAGTCCATGTCTTCCCCTACTCGCGCCGCAAGGGCACGCCCGCGGCAAAAATGTCGGGACAGATTTCCAACAGCGTCAAGCAATCGCGCGCGGCGCGTGCGGCAGAGGTTGCCGCAAGAAGCGAACTTGCCTATCATACGGCGATGCTTGGCAGTATCCAGCAGGTGCTGTTTGAGCAGATAGAAGACGGCATGTACACAGGTCACGCGCCAAACTATGTCAAGGTCTATCTGCATGGTGATGCACATTCTAACGAGATTATTTCCGTCCGCGTAACAGAAGTTTTCCGCGATGGCGTGCTTGCTGAGCGCGCATAAAATACCTCTGCGGAAAAAAACTGCAAATATTGCAAAATTTACTGTTGACAACGCGGAAAAATTACTATATAATCGCTTTGCTGTCTGAAGTCGGACAGACATGGCGGTATAGCT
>JAZUCN010000028.1:0-1544 GCA_045639205.1 Oscillospiraceae bacterium
CGGTCTGCGCTCGCAGACCGTTTTAAAAGATGCGCTCCTTGTCGGGTTCTGTATATTTTTGTTCAGGCATCCGCATGTGCAAACAAGCGCGCACAGCGCGCGAGCAATTCCTCGTCTGCCAGAGAATTTTCAAAAACGACCTTGCCCGTTTCTTCCTGCGTATTCAGCAGATTTCGCGCGTGAAGCATATTTTGCAGATGGTTTGCGATGCCATGGCTGCCGTCTAAAATCTCCGCATGGCTTCCCGCGACACGTCGAATTGCGGCTGTGAGGAACGGATAATGCGTACAACCGAGCACGATGGCATCGACAGGCACATTGCGATACGGCTCAAGCTTGTCAAGCAGATACGCTTCCAGCGCCTCACCGTCCAGTTCCCCGCGCTCGACAAACTCCATGAGCCCCGCGCAGGGCAGGGGGATAATCTCAGCATCTGATGCGTATTTTGCCTGCAGATTGCGGAATTTTTCCTCCTGCAGGGTCATGGGCGTTGCCATGACGAGAATTCTGCCGCCCAAATGCTGCAGAACCGCAGGTTTTACCGCAGGTTCGGTGCCAATAATCAGCAAATCCTTCCAGCGCTGTCTCAATGCCTCCGCCGCGGCAGAGGTCGCTGTATTGCAGGCAATTACCAACGCCTTGATACCGCGCGCGTAAAGCATTTCTGCCGCCTGCATGGTCAGGTCCAGCACTTCGCCCGCGGACTTTGCGCCATATGGCGCGTGTGCCGAATCCCCATAGTATAAATAGTTTTCATGGGGCATCAGGCGCACAGTTTCGCGCAAAACGCTGATGCCGCCCAAACCCGAATCAAAAAACGCAATGGGCAGTTTTGCCGTTTCCATGCCGATGCCTCCTTTCTGAAAGTGCTAATATTGTATCACGGTTTTGCATTCTCGTAAAGGTGAAGAAAGGCCGCATCCGTTGGATGCGGCTTTTTCTTCACAAAAAAGGATGGCTCCGCACACTTTATCGCCCGGCTGAAATCGCTTAAAAAAGCAGTGCCGTCCAATGATCTTACGAAGCCATAAATACTGTATCATAAATATTTGTTGCGTGCAAGAGCGCGATTCGTTAACCAAATGCAAAAAACGACTTGCATTTCTGCAAGTCGTTCTCTGTGTTGGCATTACCTATTTTCCCGGTTAGGGCAAGGTATCGTCGCGGCGTTAGGGATATGCCTGTGGCATGTCCCCGCCGCCCTTGTTCGAGATTGCAAAAGAAAACAACCTGCATTTCTGCAGGTTGTTTCTTATGTTGGCATTACCTATTTTCCCGGCCAGTCACCCGGCAAGTATCGTCGGCGGAAGTGAGCTTAACTTCTGTGTTCGGGATGGGAACAGGTGGACCCTCACTCCAATCAACACCAACTATTCAGTTTGATACACCCTGAAAACCGAACACCATAAAATCTGTGAAATATGAGAGGCTGTGTAAATCGAGCCTGCACACTTGTAGGTCAAGCCCTCGGCTTATTAGTATCAGTCAGCTACACACATTACTGTGCTTCCACCCCTGACCTATCAACGTCATAGTCTACGACG
>JAZUCN010000029.1:0-3065 GCA_045639205.1 Oscillospiraceae bacterium
CAGAAACCTTCACGATTTCCGCATCCTGTGCCTTTGCTTCGTAGGTTTCAACCTCGGGCGGCAGATAGGCGACTTCCTTCTCCTCTGCCGTCAGACTCAGACCCTTTCTGACTGTAAAGGTTCTGGGCATACGGGCACTTGCGATAACGCCCGCGATATCAAGAACAACGAAGAATTCAGTCTTGAAAGTGCCTTCGGTCTTCGGAGACTTGATATAGCCGGTCACCGTGATGGTTTCACCCGGTTCGAGATTCTGTGCAATGTTGATGCGATCTCTCTTCGAGGTGACATACTTCGTGCCTTCTGCATCGGTGTACAGACCCATTCCACCTTCGTTGATACCGATACGGAACGCATCCTTGGTTTCCATGGTCTGCGTGCCGACGTTCTGGAAGGTGATCGAGAACGGACGAACTTCACCCAAGCCGAACTCAGTGGGGATGTTCGCAGAGATGATCTCGGCCTTCAGCGGGTTGTCACTGTTCTGGAATTCCAGCGTGACCTGCGGATATGCACCGCCGTCGATGGAGTAGGTCATATGCAGGGGGTTCGTAAGACCGGTATCCAGATAGAACATCTTTGCCCAGATATAGGGGTCGGTCTTCTTCGAACCCGTCGACGGAGTCGTCGTATAGGTCTTCGGCGCATCGCGCAGAGAAGCCTCATGGGTCGGGATATAGCCCTTGCCCGTAAAGAGATTCAGAAGCGTACGCTTGACATCCTTCGGGGTAAAGCCATGCTCAAACAGCTGAACGTAGAGGTCGTTTTCCTCGTTCGAGAAACGAACAGGAAGCAGATTCTCAACGCCCGCGATGGTCGAAGCAACGTTGGCAGTCGACGGAGCATTCTCGTCCCAGACAACGAAGCCATCGTAGTAATCGCTGAACATGTGAACAATATCCCAGAAGTTATCTTCTTCTACGATGTCATAATCAGACAAGTCTGTGCCGTCTTTCAGCTCGCCAAGACCGGTCTTCGGATCGGTAATCTTGTCGAACCACCACTCATCTGCATCATAACCTGCCATCGAACTGGCCGGAGCCGGCTCAAAGTAGAAATACAGATGGGGTTCATCTCGGTTGACCAAGCCCTGCAGGGCGGTAGCCAACTTCAGATAGTCGTATTGGATTTTGTCTGTCGGAAGATCATAAATGAACTCCTCCAGATCAAACACAACAAGGGTCTTTGCGCCCTTGTCCGTGCGCACCGCGCCAACCTCGACCATCGGGGTCAGCAGCAGTACAACTGCCAGTACCAGAGCAAGTGTGCGTTTCAAATGCTTCATGGTTTTTCCTCCTCGTAGAATATCCGTAGAATTCGCTCGCCTCAAACAGAAACACTCTGTTTTTGGGCGCACGAGTCCCAATAGTTAGACACTAAAAATTATAATGGAAAAAGCAAAAAATAGCAACCTTTTCCCGCCCCTCCCGCATTGGGTGTTGTGCTGATTGTGCTGCATCGTTTTTGTGCATTTTGTCATATTGCGCCGCGCGTTATGTTAAAAAAGTGGTTGGACGGAACTGTCCAACCACTTTTACACATTTTATCAAAATTCGATGTCCATCTGCCATTCGTTGCAGTAGGTTTTCCCTGCTTCAAGGCAGTACAAATCCTTCTGCTTTTCAAAAACAGCAATCTCATCCTGCGTCGACGGAAGCGACAGCCAAGGCTCGATGCAGACATACGGCGCATCGGTCTTCGGTCTGTGCCAGATGCCCAGATACGGCATCTGCGCAAAGCGCACGCGCAGCTTGTGGGGATCGTCTTGTGCCGAAAGTGTCACATCGCGCGTCATGTCCGTCAGCACGATGGCATCCTCGTCAAACATGTCATGATGCAGCGCAAGCTCGGTGCCGTTTTCAAGTTTAAACGGGGCGCTTGTGCCATCGAGGAAGCAAGCGGGCGTAAAGCCAACACGCGCAGGCTCGCAGGGCGCTTCGAAGGTGATCTTGTAATCTTCAAACTTTTTACCCTCTGCCAAAGGCACATTGAAGCCGGGATGGCCGCCAAGACCAAAATACATCGCGCGCTCGTCGCGGTTTTCTACCTCATAGCGCGTGGTAAGGGTCTTGCCCTCAAGCGTGTAGATGATGCGCAGGCGGAACTTGCGCGGATACTGCCTGTAAGAGTCTTCGCTGTCGCAAAGCTCCATGACAAGCTTCGTATCGGTGTTCTCAACACAAGCAAACTCCGTCAGCCATGCAAAGCCATGGATGCCCATCTCGTGAAGCTCACCGTCCATCTCATACTTTCCCTCGGTCAGTCTTGCGACATAGGGAAAAATATTCAGCGCGCGGTCTGCCCAGTATGTAGCATCACCCTGCCACAGATACTGCGTACCGTCTGCGGCAAGAATGGACTGCAATTCTGCACCCTTTGCGGCAACGTCTACGCGCAGGAATTCGTTTTTGATGGTATACAGCATCTTTTTTCCTCCTCAATCAGCCCTCAACAAATACTCTCTGCTTGGTCTCGGCCGCCTTATAGACAGCCTTAACGACCTTCAGGTCATAAAGACCCGTTTCGACGCTGACAGGCGCAGGCTTGCCCTCGAGGATTGCCTTAACGAACTGGATGCTCTGGTCGTGCGGATTTTCCTCGTGGTAAAGTTCCAGACGCTCATAGTTCGGAAGTTCAACGACCTTACCCGGTTCATGATAGTGAATAACTTCACCGTCAAATTCGCCGTCCAGGCACAGAAGCAGATGCAGATCATCAACGAGAACAAAATGACCCTTCGTACCAAACACCGCACACTCGTTGCGGTCAGCGCAGTAGGACGAGGCAAGCGTGCCGATCTTGCCCGAAGCATACTGGAACGTTGCCGCCGTTGCATCGTCACCGCCGATATTCGGGCACTGCGTGTTCTGCGAATACGCCATAACAGTCTCGATCTTGTCATCGAGCAGCCACTGCACAAAGTCAATGTTGTGGATAGCAAGCTGAATGAACGAGCCGCCGCCGCACTTCTTCAGATCGCCGCGCCACGTGCCTGCCGGCACCGTCAAGCCGCCGCGATGCGCGTTGCGGCAATGCGTCGCTTCAATGTAGCCCATGTGACCTTC
>JAZUCN010000030.1:0-3068 GCA_045639205.1 Oscillospiraceae bacterium
CAGCCAACTGCATGGAACATCGTAACATCGTTATCCGCATCGCCAAACGCAACCGCCTGCGCGGTGTCGACGCCCAAATGCCCACACAAGGCGCTCAGCGCCGCTCCCTTCGTTGCATCCGCACAGTTGAGCTCCACATTCGTTCCGAAACTTGTACAGATTACAAAGTCAGGGAACGCCTCTCGGAGTTGTTTTTTATAGTTGTCGCGTTCTTCGTTTGTCCGCAGGAATAACTGAACCTTCTGAACATCTTCTGCGCGTTCGAGCACATACTGCTTGAGTTCTTCAACAGGCGTTCTTGTCGCACGGATAAACTGCATGATATATTCGCTGTCGGCAAATTCCGCAATGCGCTCATACAGATGGCGGGACATCCAGCCCTTGCCGTCAATATAACAGTCATAAATGCAGGGAATCTCATCGAGCACACGCATAACAGCCAGCGCCTTTTCATACGGAATTTCCGCCTGATAGAGAACCTCACCCGTCTTTGTGTCAATCACGCGCGAACCGTTCACGCAGACCATATAGCGCACAAACGGAAGCGCGCGAAGCTCCTGCGGCACAGCCATGGCAAGCCGCCCCGTCGACGGAACAATATGAATCCCCTTTTCAGCCGCAAGCGTCAAGGCGCGAATCGAACGCTCGGTGATTTCTTTGTTGCTGTTCATGAGCGTGCCGTCAAGATCAAGCGCAATCAGTTTAATGTCCATAAAAAATGCCTCTCAGAAATCAAAAAACGATAGCAAAAGTAATTTCTTGTGGTATTATAGGAAATAACAAGGCGCGTTGTCAATCTAGAACCCCGCGCGCAACGAGAAAGGCTGGATGTTTTATGGATGCAAGAAGTGCAAAACGCACAAGAAATACCTGTTATTTTACATATCTTGCCATGGCATCGGTGTTCAGTTTGCCGCCCTTGCTGTTTGCAATTTTTCACGAGACCTATCATATCTCCTATACCCTGCTCGGTACGCTGGTGCTCATCAACTTCTGCACCCAACTTACCGTTGACCTTCTTTTTTCCCTGTTTGGAAAGTATTTTAACATGCAGAAAACAGTGCGCGTGATGCCGCTGATCACCACCGTTGGCATGCTCATCTATGGCATTGTGCCGGCGCTATTTCCCGAACACGCATACACAGGACTTGTTGTAGGCACCCTCGTATTCTCGTTCGCTTCGGGTATGGCAGAGGTGCTTCTCAGCCCGACCGTTGCGGCTGTGCCGTCCGATAATCCCGAGGCGGATATGAGCACACTGCACTCGCTCTATGGCTACGGTTTTCTCATGGTCGTCGTCATCAGCACACTATTCCTGGAGTTTGTCGGCAAACAGTATTGGATGTATCTGACGCTGTTTTGGGCGCTTGTACCGATCATCTCCAGCATTTTGTTCTTCACATCGAAACTGCCTGACATGAACATAGACCATGAAAAGGTAGCATCCGTCAAGAGTAAGCACCGCACCAAGAGCCTTGCGCTTTGCTTCATCTGTATTTTCCTCGGCGCGGCGGCTGAAAATACAATGTCTGCATGGGTTTCCGTGTATGTCGAAACCGCACTGCACCTGCCCAAGGTTTGGGGCGATATATTCGGCATGGCACTGTTTGCCATCCTGCTGGCGTTTGTCAGAACCCTTTACGCCAAATATGGCAAGAACATTATGAAAACGCTGACAATCAGCATGCTTGGCGCATTTTGCTGTTATATTCTCATCACATTCATCAACGTTCCGCTTGTCGGTCTGTTTGGCTGTGCGGCCGTCGGTATTTTCACATCGATGCTGTGGCCGGGAACGCTTATTTTGATGGAAGAAGAAGTGCCTGCCGTTGGCGTGACGGCCTTTGCCCTCATGGCGGCAGGCGGCGACTTTGGCGCGTCGTTTGCTCCACAGATGCTGGGCATTGCCGTCGACAATATTGCGCTGACGGATCTCGCCGCATCGCTGAGCGCAAAACTCTCCATGTCAGCCGAGCAAATCGCCTTCAAAGGTGGCATGCTTCTTGCCTCTGTCTTCCCGCTTCTGGGCGTCCTGCTTCTTCTGTATATGAAAAAACACTTCTCGAAAGTCAAGGCATAAACAAACGGACACCAATCGGTGTCCGTTTTTCTTATCCTGCAATCGTGTACGATGCGATGTATTGCATATCCGTACAAAGGATGTTGGGTTCTTCGCGGATAAATTGCGGATTTAATCCAAGTTCCTTTGCCGTAAGGTCAAAATGACACAGTGCGATACCCATATCGACCATCTGCATGTCAAGCCTTTCCGTGCGTGCAAAGCCCTTGCTTCGTTTGAGATAGAAATGGGCGGTGTCACCGTCTACAAGGACTCTCCACGGCTGTTTATTGACCGCCGAAGGTGCAAGGCGGACCATCTGCAAAGGCTTTAAAAACGCGCCTGCGCGCTCCTCAGTCAGCGGCTTATCAAATGTACCATCAAAAAACAGTTCCTCAAAGGCAATGCGCGCGCCTGCTTTAGAGGATTTGCGCATCATCGCTTCCAGCGCTGAGAGTTTTTCCGCCGCGTAGCCAATGGCGCACGCACAAGGCATGAACTCTTTTTTTGTAAGTTCCATTGCCCTTTCATACGCAGTTCGGTTCATAGTGCCGCCAAGCCACACCGTACCGAGTCCAAGGGATTTTGCGAACAGAACAAATGCCTCAAAGGAGTAGCCGAAGGCAACGATCGCTTCCTGAGAAAACTCAGCCTTTGCTCCGACATACAGTTCTGTGCCTGTCACAACGGGGCACAAAAGCCCGTGTTCCTTTGCCTGCAGAAATCGAAATGAAACAGGAATGTGATACGGATTGACAATGTCCTTTGCATATGACATCAGTTTTTCTTTTGTTGCATCGTCCAATATGCGGCCGTCATAGGTGCGGACGCTTCTTCTATTTTGAATGTGTTCGATAAACGGAATCATAATTGTCCACCCTTTCTTTTTTATCATTATAGATGATATCATGCAAAAAGAAAAGACAGACTTCAAAGAAGTCTGTCTTTTATGGCGGAGAGGAAGGGATTCGCTTTTCTGCGGAAAAGCCACGGCGGTTGCGACATGCCA
>JAZUCN010000031.1:0-2172 GCA_045639205.1 Oscillospiraceae bacterium
GCTGGCAGGTGTCAAGACGCTTGCCGATGTGCATCCTGTGCACACGCGCATCGTCTGCGGCGAGGAGGTTTTTCAAGAAGATGTGGTCGACGGGTTGGTGTGCAGTACGACGAGTGTGGGCGGCTTCAAAATCAATCAGCTAGACCTCGGCATCGCGCTCAACGATGGGCTTAGCGAACTTGTTGTTGTCAAGAACATCAAGAATTTGCTGGATTTTAACAAGGTTGCAACCGAGCTTCTTCGCCGCGACACGCAGGGCGAGAGTTTTATCTGGCGGCAGGTTCAGCGCGTGCAGTTCTTCTTTGACGAGCCTGTCAAGTGGACGCTTGACGGTGAATTTGGCGGCGCGCATAAGGAAGCGGAGATTCAAATTCACAAGCAGGCACTAAAAATCATCGTGCCGCAATAAAAAAGAAAACCGACCTGCCAAGGCAGGTCGGTTTTTGTCTGCTTGTGCACAATCGGTGGGTGTGGTAAAATGAGAAAAATGCAAGGAGGCGGGAAGATGAGAAAGAGCAAGCGGGGATTGCGGGCTGCGGCGCTGCTGCTGTGCGTTTTGGCGATGCTTACATCGGCGGTATGTGCCGCCGCTGAGCCTGAGCGATATGCGGTCGGCTCGTGGATGGAACTCGAAGAAGTCCTGGCAGATGCCGTTGACCGCCGTGCGGAATATCTGATTTTTTCCGATGCGGGCGGCTTTGAACAGTTGACGGATTTCGGCGGCAGATTGCAGTTGCTGACGCTTTTGCACACGCTTGCGGCGCAATCGCCTGCGGACGATTTTAGCGCCATGAACTATAATGTGCTGAACTTTTCGATGCTGCAGGCGGGCGACCTGGACGGCGAACTGTACTGCTATTTTGAGTATCTGACGACGGTAGAGCAAGAAGAACAGCTCGACGAGGCGTGCAGGAAGATTTTGCAGGAACTTTCGCTGGAGGGGCTGTCGGACTACGAAAAACTCTGCGTGATTTACGAGTATGTCTGCAGTAATTTTGTCTATGACCACGATTTGAAAATCTACTCCGCATACGAAGGCTTGCAGGCAGGGGAAATGACCTGCCAAGGCTACGCGCTTTTGCTTTACAAACTGCTGAACTTCGCGGGTATTGGGTGCCGCATTGTTACAGGCGTCGGGCGCGAAGAGGCGCACGGCTGGAACATCGTGAAGCTGAACGGCAAGTGGTACAATTTAGATGCGACGTGGGATGCCTGCCAGGAAATCGGCGCGCCGATGACATGGAACTGGTTTTTACTGAATGAGGAAGATTTCACAGACCATGAGCGACGCTCGTCTTATATGTCCTCGCAGTTTTTGCGCGAGTATCCGATGGCAAAGCGCTCGTATGCCAGCCCGCGCGTACAGGTGCTTCTCGGCGGCGATGATTTTTCGAGTCTGATTATCCGCAAAGGCAATACCGCGGAGATTGAAGTGACGGCACAGGGGAACTACACGATCGAATCGGCAGACCCGTCGGTCGTGCGCGTGAATGACGATGGCACGCTGACGGCGGTTTCGGTCGGCACGTGCATGATTCGCGTCAGTTCGGACAAACTCGGCGAACTGCCTGCGGTCTGGAAGACGACTGTTGTTGACCTTTCGAGCGCGTCGGCGTGGGCAAAGGATGCCGTGACAGCGTATTATCTGGACAACAAACTGCCGACGAGTCTGTGCGCGCAGATGCAAAGTCCGCTCACGCGCACAGAACTTGCGCGGCTGTTATTCCCGCTGGCAAGTGCGTACTATCCCGACAGGGTGAAGGCGGACCTTGAAAATCCGTTTACGGACACCGAAGAGTCAGCGGACGGCATGTATATCTACTACCTGTGGCGCATTGGGATTTTGGACGGCGTAGGCAATGACCTGTTTGCGCCCGACAAGACACTTACGCGTGAACAGGCGGCAAAAATCCTGGTGCTGACGGCAGAAAAACTGCTCGGAAGCAGTTGGGGTGCGACGGATATGCCATCGTGCGCCGATGCCGGGCAGGTCAGTTTGTGGGCGCAGAAGTATGTTGCCGCGGCGATGGAACTTGGGCTTCTCAAGGGCTATGCGGACGGCACATTCCGCCCGCAGGGCGTTTTGACGCGCGAACAGATGATTTGCGCGTTGGAGCGGCTTCGCGTGCAATGCGCAGAGGCAAATAAATAAAGAAAACCCCCGAGGCGATG
>JAZUCN010000032.1:0-1531 GCA_045639205.1 Oscillospiraceae bacterium
GTCGGCTCGATGATAGTCGCGCCCTTTTGAATCTGCCCGCTTTCTTCTGCCGCGTCAATCATGCGCTTTGCCGCGCGGTCTTTGACCGAGCCTGCGGGATTGAACAGTTCGACCTTCACCAAAAGCTTCGCCGAAAGCGCCTGTTCTTTTTCAACATTGCAAAGCCGCACCAAGGGCGTGCGACCAATGAGTTGTTCGACAGAGGTATAGATTTTCATAGTCCCTCCAAACGCGGCATCATCGCTTCACGCCTGATACCTGATACATTGTATCGTCCGAGATGCAGATATCCACATCAAAATACGGCAAAAACAGTTCTTTTAATGCTTCTGCCTCTATCAGTCCCATCGAAACCGCGCTGGCGCTTCCGTTATGATGCTGATTGATTTTCTCGCGGCTCATACCGTGTGCGATGGACAAAATGCCGCCTGTTTTCAGGTGCTTTGCAAGCACCGCAACAAGCCTTGCGGGCTCGGGAAAATGCGGAAACGCATTGTAGAGCATCACGCGGTCAAACTGCGCGTCAAACTGCGCCTGCTCGACATCCTCGCAGATAAACTCCACGCGCGCATCATGATATTTTTCCTTTGCCACAGCAATCATATTCGGCGAAAGGTCAATGCCTGTCACACTTGCAACGCCGCGTGCGAGATAATCGCCCACGAGCACGCCTGTGCCGCAGGCAACATCCAAAACGCGCTGTCCCTGCGCGATGCGTGCATTGTCTAAAATTGTGCGGATAACCGCTTCGTTTCGCACAAGCGTCGCATCCCAGCCGCCCGCCAGCGCGTCAAAAAAAGCCTTTACTTGTTTCTGATCCATAGTATCCTACCATTACTCTTTCGTTGCTATTCATTATAGCGCCAGTTTTGCATATCTACAAGCGCAAATTCTGCGCACCAAAAAGCCGCCAACGCAAGTCGGCGGCTTTTTTGCGTTTTGCTTATTTTTTAACCATCTCAACGCGTGCTTTCTCCAGCGCCAATACGATGGCAGGCAAAAGCGCCAGTTGAATCACAATGCCGGGAAGTCCTGTGACAAAATATCCCGTCGCCCACATGGCAAAGCCATACTCACCCACCGAGAAGATGAGCGCCTTTGCCGCACCTGCTACGATTCTGCCTGCAATCTGCGCACCCACGAGGCTGATATAGAGAGTCGCCATGCGATGCTTGGTATGAACCAACATGATAAGCAGACCCGATACCAAGCCGTATGCGCCGCACTCGACCATCATCGCAGGAAGGATCGCCGCAGGCGGCATGCCCGTCAGTACCGACGACAGCAGTGGTCCAATCAAGCCGCACAGCAAGCCCCACGGCCAGCCGCAGAGCAATCCACACAGCAAAACGGGAATATGCATCGGCAGAAAAATAGTACCTGCATTCGGAATCGCGTGGAACACGATCGGCAAAACCACGCACAGCGCCGCACAAAGGGCAGTGCGAATCATATTCTTCACGCCAAACAGTTTCATAAAACGCCTTCTTTGGTTTTGTTGTGCTCATTATACTCCCCCTGTTTTCCGTGG
>JAZUCN010000033.1:0-1802 GCA_045639205.1 Oscillospiraceae bacterium
CATAGACCATGTTAATAGCTGCGATTTCACTCTCTGCCTGCAGAAATACGCCGCCGATTTTCGGCATGCGCTTTGCCATGTAAGCGGCAAGTTCGGTCTGCGGGGTGATGGGGTAACCAAAATAGTGGCGACAGCCTGCACGAATGGCTGCCTCGGCAATGGCTTCATTGCCTTTCATCAATACTTTTTCCTGCATGGTAACTCCTTTCTTACCGCTCGACTGTAATCACGCAGTCGGGGCACATCGTCGCACAGAACGCACAACCGACACACTCTTCGGGTTTGGTCAGTTCTACGGGAGAATGTCCTTTCTGATTGAGCCTTGTCGCAGACAGGGCAAGAAGTCCTTTCAGGCAAGCGCCTACGCAAAGACCACAGCCTTTGCACAAGTCTTCGCGGAATGTCAGTTTAGCCATAAAAATCCTCCGTTCTGATTTGGTAATACAATTCCTGCAGGTGAAGCGGGAACAGGTTTTCAATTTGTGCTTCGAGTTTTTCTGCCAGCGCGTGCTGGGCACAAGTCATTTTGATGGGAAGGTTCGTCCGTGCGGAAACTTCCTGCGCGTAATCTGCGGAAGCCAGAACGTCATCGGGCGTGGTCTGCGCGCCAAGATTCGTGTTGTTGACAATCGCGGTAAAGGGCAGGCGGCAAGCCGATTCAATCTCTGCCATGACCTCGAGCGTGCCGTCTACTGTCGCGGTGAGCGGGCGCGCGCGGTTGATGACAAAGAGCATTTCATAGTTATCTTCCGCGCGGATTGCCTCTGCGTATCTTCCGAGCGCAAGTGCTCCGCGGTCATCGCCGCCAATGTCCAAGACGCCATACTGTGTGCGGCTTTCGATTAAGCCGTAGACCTCTTTGGGCATGGCGGGCACATCGAGATTGCTGTTTGCAAACGGCGAGCAGATAAGCTCAATGCCTGCCTTTGCTAAACGCTCTGCACTGTCTTTCGTGCGGAAGTACGGATTGACAATATCGAGGTCAGCGACTGTGACATCGAGTGCTTGTTTGCGCAGATACAGCGCCCAGTTCAGCGCGATATTCGTTTTTCCACTGCCGTAGTGTCCTGCAAACAGCGTCAGTCGTTTGTAATTCATCATAACTTATTGCGGATAATCTTGCCGCTGATGGTCTTGGGAAGTTCGTCACGGAACTCGACGATACGCGGATACTTGTAGGGTGCGGTATGGGTCTTGACATACTGCTGAATTTCCTTCTTCAGTTCCTCGGTGCCTTCTGTGCCGTCAACGAGCACGATGCAAGCCTTGACGACCTGACCGCGGACTTCGTCGGGAGCCGCGCACACGCCACATTCCAGAACATAAGGCAGTTCCATGATGGTCGACTCGATTTCGAACGGCCCGATGCGGTAGCCCGAGGACTTGATGACATCGTCCGCGCGGCCGACATACCAATAATAACCGTCTTCGTCGCGCCATGCAACATCGCCGGTGTGATACATGCCATCGTGCCATACAGCGTTGGTTGCTTCCTGGTTGAGATAGTAACCAAGGAATACACCGCAAGTAGGCTTCGGATCGGTACGGATGACGATCTCGCCGTTGATGCCGTTTTCAACAGAATTGCCGTCGGCGTCCACGATGTCGATGCCGTAACCGGGAACGGGCTTGCCCATCGCGCCGGGCTTGATTTCGGCGCCATAGAGGTTTGCGATGCCCAGTGTCATTTCGGTCTGACCGAAGCCTTCGTGGATGCGAAGACCCGTCGCCTTTTCACACTGGTAGACCACCTCGGGGTTCAGCGCTTCGCCTGCTGTGGCTGCGTGGTGGATGGAAGAAAG
>JAZUCN010000034.1:0-3123 GCA_045639205.1 Oscillospiraceae bacterium
CCGCCTGGCGCATTGCCCGGCGAACCCGCCGGCAACACGGCAAAAGTGTGGACGGACAGCGGAAGAGAAAAAAGAAAAGAAAAGCCCCTGGGACAATGTCCGAGAGGCTTTTTGTTTTGCTTAATATTCCGTAGTTTCCGACATCACGAGCGCCGCGATGATATACACCCACAGGCTCAAGCCTGCGCAGAAGAACAGCAACAGGGCAATGATGCGCACAATGGTCGAGTCCATATTAAAATAATGCGCAAAGCCGCCGCAAACACCGCAAATTTTCTTGTCAATCGATGCGCGATAGAGTTTTTTCGGTTCCATAGTTGACTCCTTTCTCCGTTAGGATGCGAATGTGTCTTCTAACAGTCCAAGACGGACCTTTACCTGCAGGATACGAAGCACACTTTGTTCAATGCGCTCCATGCTCAGCCTGCCGTCTTTAACTGCCGCTGATACGCTGTTATATGCGGCCTGCAGATCCTTGGGCATGAGAATCATATCCACGCCCGCTTCGAGCGCCTGCACCGCGGCCTCGCCACAAGCAAACTGCTCTGCAAACACCGAATCGCTGTGTGACTCGGTGATGATGATGTTTTCAAACGCGAGTTTTTCTCGCAGAAGCTCGGTTACAACTTTGCCTGACAAATCAGACGGCGTATCATCGCCTGTCACAGACGGCACGCGCAGATGGCTGTCCATCACAAAATATGCGCCGCTGGAAATGCCTGCCGAGAAGGGGGACAGGTCTTGTTGCATCAGCTCTTCTGCTGTGCGCGAGAGCGTTGACGGCGGTTGCTGACCAAGGGCGATACTGCCGTAGCCGGGGAAGTGTTTGAGGCACGAGGCAATGGAATTGTCCTGCAGAGCCTTGACATACGATGCTGTCAGTTCCGATACAACCTCGGCTTTCGTGCCGAAGGAGCGATTGGCAATCACCGCGTTCTGCGCATCATATGCAACATCGGCAACGGGCGCGAAGTTCATGTTAAAGCCGAGCCGCGCCATCGAGCCTGCGAGCGAGGCAACTGCCTTGTAAAGCACCTGCTCATCCGCATTCGAGCCGTATACCGCCATGGACTCCAGCGGCGTGATGCCGATGGTACCGCTCTGCGTCAAATGCCGCATTGCGCCGCCTTCTTCATTGATGCCGAGGAAAGCAGGGATTTTGCAGTACGAGCGGGTGTTGGAAAGAAGCGTTGCCGCTTGCTGATAATTTTCTAAATTCTGCGGGAAGTAGACAATGCCGCCAACAGGTCTTGCGGCAAGCGCGTCGCGCGTTGCATCTGCCGCGCGCGTGACCTTGGGATAGCCTGTGACAGCCTCAGGTGTTGCAAAGAACAACTGCCAGATTTTCTCTTCGTCTGTCATCTGCGCCAGCACAGCTTCGGCAGACAGCCATGCGCTGTCTTTGGGCACTTCGGGTTCGGCAGGAGCAGGCGGCGCTTGCTCTTCTATCAGCTCTTCGACGATGGGGACATCCACCTCGCCCTCAAACGCTTCTTCGCGCTCGGGCTCAATGTTCGGTGTGTCGGTTTCAAATACAGCGCCGGTTTGCAGGGAAGACACTTCTTTTGATGCCTGTCCGTCGGGCAGTGCGCCAAGCAGAGCGGCACTTGCCACTGTCATGATGAGCAGACAGAACACGATAACGAGCGTATTGATAAGCTTGCGCGGGGAATATCGCATGGCAGGTGACCTCTCTTTCCGTAAAACTGTGCTTGCTGTTTACTTATGGTAGAGCGAACGCGTCTGATAGACAGGCTCGTAAGTGACGTTTGCGCCGAGCTTTTTGAATACGTTCTCATCTACCGAGGACAGAATAACAGAAGAGTGCACTTCACTGCCGCGAAGCAGGGATAACTGTTCCATGGCAAGTTCTGCCGTGGGATTGGTCAGCGCGCTCATCGAAAGCGCGATGAGAACCTCGTCGGTGTGAAGCCGCGGGTTGCGGTTTCCGAGATGCTCGACTTTCAGATGCTGAATCGGCTCAAGGACCATCGGCGAGATGAGATTGACCTTGTCATCAATGCCCGCGAGCTCTTTGAGGGAATTCAGAAGCGCCGCGCAGGATGCACCCATGAGGGTCGATGTGCGGCCTGTAACGATTCTGCCGTCGGGCAGTTCGATTGCCACCGCAGGCGCGCCCGTCTGCTCCGCTTTTGCAAGCGCCGCAGGCACGCATTTTCTCATCGAAACGTCCATGTGCAGGTGGCTGAGCAGCATTTCCTGTTTGTGAAGTTCTGCGGCAACCGAAAGACCGCGGCGGACGTTGCAGGCGGTTGCGAAGTAACGACGGATAATCTCCTGCCGCGCCGCTTCACAGCAAATCTCGTCATCGATGATGGCGTTGCCGGCCATATTGACGCCCATATCCGTCGGGCTCTTGTACGGACACTCGCCGTAAATGCGGCGGAAGGTCGCCTCGAGCACGGGGAAAATCTCAATATCGCGGTTATAGTTGACCGTCGTTACGCCGTAAGCCTCGAGGTGGAACGGGTCAATCATATTCATATCCGCAAGGTCTGCCGTTGCCGCTTCGTAGGCGAGGTTTACCGGGTGCTTGAGCGGCAGATTCCAAATGGGGAAGGTCTCATATTTTGCATAACCCGCGCAGATGCCGCGCTTGTGGTCATGGTAGAGCTGACTCAGGCACGTTGCCATTTTGCCCGAACCGGGACCCGGTGCGGTGACGACCACGACAGGTCTCGTCGTTTCGATATAATCGTTCTTGCCGTAACCATTGTCGGAAACAATCAGATTGATATCCGAGGGGTAGTTTGCAATGTTGTAGTGGCGATAGACTTTGACGCCAAGCGATTCGAGTTTGCGCTCAAACACATCTGCCGCCTGCTGACCGCAGTACTGCGTGATGACCACACTGCCAACGTAAAGACCGATGGCGCGGAACGCGTCAATCAGGCGCATGACGTCCAGGTCGTAAGTGATGCCAAGGTCACCGCGGCGCTTGTTCATCTCGATGTGCGCGGCGTTGATGGCAATGACGATTTCCGCCTGCTCGCGCAGCTGCAGAAGCATCTTCATCTTGCTGTCGGGCTCAAAACCGGGCAGTACGCGCGCGGCGTGATTGTCATCAAACAGCTTGCCACCAAATTCCAGATAGAGCTTGCC
>JAZUCN010000035.1:0-2561 GCA_045639205.1 Oscillospiraceae bacterium
TTTTGATTGTTCCGTCCTTGATTTCCAAATCCGAAAGCGGCCGTTCAGCAAGATTCACAAGTTTTGCGTGCTTGAACATAGGGCAAAGCGCGATGTTCAGCGCAACCGATTCCGACTGCGTGTTAAACAGGCGCACAATTGCCGCCTCGCCCTCTTCCGCCTTCTTAAAGGCCGTCATGCGGATATAAGGATTATCGAAGTTGACATAATCCGTTTTCGCAGGTACTGTGCCCTCATGAATGTCCGTGCCGATTGCAGTCAGCGTGGGATATGCGAAACCGTAGCCTTCGTTATACGCCTGCGCACGCGCATCCGTCTGATACGGCACAAAGGCATATTCGAGTGTCCACGTTCCCTTTTTCTGTCCGAGCGGCGTGGGGAATACACCCCAGTCGCCAATTTTATCGATTGCGCGAAGCAAGGTCACAGCAAGCGTGTTCTTGCCGTCACGCAGGACTTCATATTCGAAAAGACCGCGGTTGGCGACCAAAACGGCATCCTTGCCGCCATCTTCCGATTCGATTGCCGCAAACGCCTGACAGCGCTGGGCATTGCAAGGATTTTGCCAAATCGGCGACGGCGTAATGTCGCGGCGGACCATATCAAACTGTCCTTCGGCGTACACATGCTCCGACTGCAGATTGGTCGGGAACAGCGCACGCAGACGGTGATTTTCCATGCGATTTTCCACAACTGTGCGGAACTCCACACGCGCACAGCCGTCGCAAAGCGTCACATAGGTCGTGATGTCGGCATCGATTGCAAGCGCAACGTCCACCTTGAATGTCACTGACCACGGCGCAACTTCATGCAGAGTGATGTTCGCGGCAGTATCCTTCGATGTAACGGCAACATCGCCTTGTGCCTGCACATAATTATAAAGATTGCCGCAGTCACGGGAATCTTCAAACAGGTTCTGATTTTCATACACGTGACCCGAACGCTTATCCGTGATATTGAGCGTACCGTCCGCGTTGAATGCCACGCGCAAAAATTTGTTTTCCATGCTGTTTTCGGTGTATTTGACCGCGGTTTTCACGCTCGGTGCCTGACGGCGCACGGCAAACACACGGCAGCCAATGCCATGGGATTCGACCTGCATCTCCACTTCAAATCTGTTTACATAACATCTTGTGCGGAATGTGTGTCTCGGCAGAGTGTAGACAAACTGATTCTCGATGCGGTGAATTTTAGCAGGCACTTCCCTGCCGTTTTCGTCAAAAATCGCGATCTCCGAAACCGAATCTTCGAGCGCAAAGTCCACGTTGGCTTTGACCGTACCGACAGACTTGTTCGGTTCCAAGCAGAACACGACGATGGCTTTCTCGCCATCGGTTTTGGATGTGTCGACGCACGCGGCAAGGTGGCGGAGCGCACCGTCACGCAGTTCTTCGGCACAGGCGCTTGCCTTGGCAAAGCGCGACTTCATTTCCTCATAAACCTCGTCGCACGAACATGTGCAAATCGAGTCATGCGGATGGTTCTGCATCAGCGTTTTCCATGCGTACAGGAACAAATCGCGGTCATATTCGCCTCCCGAGAGCATAGACATCACACTTGCAGGCTCTGCGATACGTTCGAGCAGGTGCTGTGTGCGGTAGTTCATCTGCTTGATGTCTATGTGCGCCGATGCCGTACAGGTGAGCGGGTTTTTGCCAATCGTGAGCTGTCCGTTGAGTTCTCCTTCACAGACAGGCAGGCTGTCCTTGTGCGGACGGATGGCGGCGATGTAGTCTTTGAAATTCGACTGCTTGACCTCGACCTCGTCTTGAACCTCATTCGCAGTCTTGATGAGCTCGTGCAGATTCATCTGCACAGGCTGATGGTCACAGCCGTTCATGCCGAGCAGATGGTCGGTCACGGCAAAACGGGAGGTTCTTTGCGCAATTGCGCCGATGCGCTCACGAAGCGCTTCGGGCTCTTCGGGCAGTTCCATCGCGTTGTTATACCAGCCCGCAAAAAGCACGCCGATGACCTCAGAGCCATCAGGAGAGCGCCAAATCAGTTCGCTCTTGGTGATGCCGTTTTCCTTTACCAACTGATTGTCCGCGCCGACATCATTGATGCCTCTGCCGAAGACAGCATTGTCCATGCCAAAGCCGCGCAGGATCTGCGGAGCCTGCGAAATGTTGCCGAAGGCATCGGGGAAATAGCCCGTTTCCACAGGCTCTGCGCCGATTTCCCGGCACAGTTTGATGCCGTAGAGCATATTGCGCACGTTCGCCTCGCCCGATGTCAGATACTCATCCTGCAGAACATACCACGGGCCGATTTGGATGCGGTCTGCACGAATGAGCGCAAAGAGCCGATCGCGCATCTGCGGACGGATCTGCAGGTAATCCTCGATGACAGCAAACTGTCCGTCGAGATGATAATATGTAAAATCTTCATTGTTTTCCATGACCTCAATCAGGTCATCAAACAACTGCACAAGGCGCACACGGTGCTTCTCAAACGGAAGATACCATTCTCTGTCCCAGTGCGAATGTGGGATAATGTGCAAGGTCTTTTTCATAGATGTTCCTCCATGTAGAAACACGCAAATCTTATCTGTTTTTATT
>JAZUCN010000036.1:0-6161 GCA_045639205.1 Oscillospiraceae bacterium
GCCAAGAAGCGCTTCGTTTACGGGACTTAGGCCATAAAGTTTCCTGCCATACGCGCCCAAAAACGGCGCGTCAAACTCCGTAAATGTCACTGCCTGTGCCATCACCGGCACACCCGCATCCGTCAGCGCATCGCACACCGCGCGATAGGTAGCCTCCGCGCCGCGCAGATTGTAGTGATGGTCCGTCGTGCAGTAGTATTCTGCATCTGTCAGAATTGTACTCGCATCAAGCATCGGGACATTGTTTTCTTCGCAGGCAGAAACCAACGCCCTACCCATCTGCGCAGGATCGTAGGTCTGCATCCACGCAGGGTAGTGTTCTTCCAGTGCTGTGCGCTGTTCGGGCACCTGCACATAGAGGAATGTGCCGCCATAGCCCTCCACTGCATCACAAATTTCGCGCAGTTGCTTGGCATACCGCGCGGCATTCTCCTGCGCATTTTGCGTTTTTTGCGGTTTGGGAAGAAGCACATCGTCTGTCACGACCACATCGTGCACAATGTTCTTTCCCCGAAGCAAATCGAGCCTTGTCGAGAGTTTGATCTGGCTCTCACGACGCACAAGATGATCCTTGAAAAACGTCTCCGCCTGCTCCATCGCCTGCCCCGAAAGCATGGTCTCAAGATTCATAACGGGCGACTCTGCCAGGGCGCGGTTTTCATATACCGACCAAGAAGCAGGCGCATGCAGATACTCCGCCAGCGTCAGCACAGGCACAAGGACAAGCGCGGCAAGAAAAACGAGACTCACAATCCAATTTATTTTCTTCATGCACGCACCTCCGTTAAAACTGCGCATAGACAAACGCGTTCATCGACGAGTTTGTCAGCGCCAGCAACGACAGCGCGAACACCGCAAGCAAGAACATTGCGCGCGCCAGATTTCCTAGTTTGCTTTCGCGGAGTTTTTCATCAAGCCTTGCCCCAAGCGTTGTCGACAAAATGGCCGCAAAGAACATCTCAATGCCATACTGCGAGAAAAGCAAGCGGATAAAACTGCCGTCTGCCATTTTGTCGATTCCGCCCGTCAGCATCGCCGAAATATACAAGCCCACGTTCGTCAGATTCTCACTGCGGAAGATGACCCAACCGACAAGAATGCAACACAGGGCGTAAAAATGACGCAAAAAACGCGGCATTTTTGCGATAATTTTGCCTAAAAACGCCTTTTCAAGCATCAAAAGCACCGCAAAAAACAGCCCCCATAGCACAAAATTCCAGCTTGCGCCATGCCAAAGACCCGTCAGTAACCACACGATAAGCAAGTTCAGGAGCTGCCTTGCAAGTCCCTTGCGGTTGCCTCCGAGGGGTATGTAAACATAATCGCGGAACCATGTGGAAAGCGTGATATGCCATCTGCGCCAGAAGTCCGTGACGGACTGCGCCATATACGGATGACGGAAGTTTTCGCTCAGGCGGATGCCAAAGAGCATCGCAAGACCGATTGCCATATCCGTATAGCCCGAAAAATCAAAGTAAATCTGCCACGCGTAGATGATTGCGCCCAGCCACGATTGCAAGGCCGTCAGCTGTGCAGGAGCGCTGAAAACCTCTGCCACTGCAAGCGACAGCGCGTTTGCAAGAAGCACCTTTTTGCCAAGACCGCCGATGATGCGCTCGATGCCGTGTGCAAAATTTTCTGACTTTGCGCGTGCGCCATAAAGCTGCGCTTCAAGCGCGTCATATCTTGTGAGCGGTCCCTGCAAAAAACGCGGGAACAGCGTAAAATACAGCGTCAATTTCGCGGGATTCTTTTCTTTCCTGCCTGCGCCCTTATAAACATCAACCAAATAACCCACCGCAAGGAATGTAAAAGACGACACGCCTACAGGGGTAGTAATGGTGGGAATCTTGATATCCTTCTGCAAAATGGCAGACAGATTCTCTGCAAAAAAGGCGGTATATTTGAATACGCAAAGTTGCCCGATGAGAAGCGCCAAACCCAGGCACAGCCATGCTTTTTTCGTTTTCGCGTTGCCGTTTTCCATCAAGCGCCCCAGCACAAAGCACACCGCGCTTACCGCAAGCACCACTAGCGCACTCAAAGGCTGAACGAGCAGTGCAAACAGCAGGCTGAAGATGAGCAATATGCCCCCGCGCGCTGTGCTGTTTTCGCGCGGCACGAGATACCAAACGATCAGCGCCAGCGGCAGAAAACAGAACAAAAAGCTGTAATGAGTCAGCGACATTAGGTTCCCTCCGAAGTTACATCGGTCAGTTTTCTCTTGTTGCCCTTTTCATCGACGACCCATGTCGCATCGAGCTGTGCGCGCAGATTCGCGCGGACAGCCGCGACATACTCCTTGCGAAGCACATCACGCTCCGCGATTTCTTCCTCTGTTAAGCCAACAGTTTTCGCCTTTTTGGCAAGGGCAT
Source organism: Oscillospiraceae bacterium (assembly GCA_045639205.1). GTDB lineage: Bacteria > Bacillota > Clostridia > Oscillospirales > Oscillospiraceae > CAG-170. The sequence goes on from JAZUCN010000036.1 coordinate 2,376, forward strand.
TAATGCGGTCAATTCTCGACTGTTCCATGTCTTTCTACACAAACCGACTGATTACGACGCCGGTTCTTCCTTTCTTTGTTGTGCCCGTCTGTTCTTCCAGGCGAATTTTCCCTAGCCCGCGCGCGCTGATGACGCACCCTGCCTGCACCGTTTTATCAGGCTTAATACATGGCAGATGGTCCAGTTCCACGCGGCCACTTTCAATCAGCGCCGCCGCCTTCGCGCGGCTGAGCCCAAAGCCCGTTCCCACCACCGCATCAAGCCGCGGCGAGGATACCGTACTTTTGATTTGTTTGAGATTTTCCTGCGGCACACGCACCTCGTTTAAGGATATTTGCCGCAAAGAAAGGTGGCTTCTTCCTGCTTTATCGAGGTTTTGCAGAACATACGGGAGCATTTTCTGCGTCACAAAAAAATCGCAGGAATTCTCCCCCATGAGGATATCGCCCACGGTTTCCCGCTCAATCCCACAACCCATCAGCGCGCCAAGCACATCGCGGTGCGAGAGTTTGCCCGCTTCATAAAACTCCGCGCGGACCGCCGCGATGGGGCTATCGTCACCATAGAGCCAATCTTCTTCAAGATATTCGGGAAGCCAACAGCAGACCTTGCGCTCTGCACCTTCGAAACCGCCGAAAAAGATGACCTGCATGCCGCGCAGAAGTTGCTGCGTCATCGCCTGCTCCCGCTCGGAGAGAAAACACGTTGCCGCCGGGATTTGCCGCTGTTCGGCATGGCTGATTTTTTCATACACACGCGCAAGCAGAATCTCTTCATCCTTGCTCTGTGCCAAATGTGCCACCATCTGCCGCTTGTCCACGCAGATCACCTGCCTTTCCCTGTTATGATACCACATGCGTGCAAAAAGATAAAGTTTGCATTTTTCCTTGTGAAAAGTCTCCGTTTCGTTTATACTGAAAGACAGAAAACGCCACGGAAATGAGGCAAGAAGATGAAAGTTTTGATCATCGGCGGCGGCGCCAGCGGCATGTTTGCAGCACTCACTGCCGCGCAGGACCCCAGCAATCAAGTTACGCTCCTCGAGCGCCACGCGCGTTTGGGCAGAAAACTGCTTGCCACGGGAAACGGACGATGCAACCTCACAAACCGCAATTTAAGTGCGGAAAACTATCACGGCGCGGACAACTCGTTTGTCCAGCCTGCTCTTCGAAAATTCCCCGTAGACGATACGCTTGACGCATTTTTCCACCTTGGTCTGGTGTGCACCACCGAGCCGAGCGGCAAGGTCTATCCCCTGTCCGACCAGGCAAACAGCGTGGTCGATGTTCTGCGCTTTGCGCTCGATGCCGCAGGCGTGCAGGTCATCTGCAGCTGCGATGTTATTGAGGTCAAGAAAAAAGCCCGCGGTTATCAGGCGCTTGCCGCCACAGGCGAAACCTATTTTGCCGACAAACTCATCATTGCCGCAGGCGGCTGTGCGGGCAAAAAGCTCGGCGGCACGCACGCGGGCTATCGCCTGCTCGGCATGCTTGGGCACAGCTGCACAGAACTTTATCCAAGCCTTGTGCAAATCAAAACCGATGCCACCTATGTCCGCGCGCTCAAGGGCGTGCGCGCCGATTGCGCCATCACCCTCAAAACAGACGGTCACGCGACAGGAAAAAACGAGGGCGAACTACAGTTTACGGATTTCGGCGTGAGCGGCCCTGTTGCCTTTGAACTCTCACGCGCCGTTTCGGTTGGTGGCGAACATACCCTGCTTCTTGATTTCATGCGCGAGAGAAGCAAGGACGAGGTTTTCGCGCTTCTAGCCGAGCGCCAAAGCCGCATGCCCATGCTTGCGGCAGAAGACCTGCTCACGGGCATCATCCAGACGCGCCTTGGCAAGACCATCATCCGCCGCGCGGGAATCTCTGCCACCGAGAAACTTTCAGAACTTACAGAAAAGCAACTCCAATCGGTAGTTTCCTTCGTCAAATGCTTTGCCCTGGATGTCACTGGCGTGATGGGCATGGAGCATGCTCAGGTCACAGCAGGCGGCGTCCCGACCTCCGAATTCCGCGCGGACACACTCGAGAGCCGCATCGCACCCAATGTCTACGCCACGGGCGAGGTGCTCGATATCGATGGTGACTGCGGCGGCTATAACCTGCAGTGGGCATGGTCGTCTGGCTATGTGGCAGGACTGCTTGGAAAGGATAAACCATGATTCGGATTCGTGATATTTCTCTGCGCCCTGACGATACAATGGCGCAATTGGCGCAGGCGGCGGCAAGACAGCTTCGCATCTCGCCCGCACAAATCAAACAGCTTGATATCCGCAAGCGCTCGGTTGACGCGCGCAAAAAGCACGATGTGCGCATCATTTATACGGTCGACGTTTTGGTCAAAGAGCGCGAGGACAAGGTGCTGAAAATGGCGCACTGCCCGAAAGCCTCGGTCGCTGTGGACAAAGTCTATGAAGTGCCGCAGGCACAGCCGCGCAAGGACAGACCTGTCGTGGTCGGCTTCGGTCCTGCGGGCATGTTTGCCGCACTGGTGCTCTCGATGGCAGGCTTGCGCCCGATCGTCCTCGAGCGCGGATATGATGCAAAAACGCGTCAGGAAAAAGTACAGCAGTTTTGGCAAACAGGCAAACTCGACCCTGCGTGCAACGTGCAGTTTGGTGAGGGCGGCGCGGGCACCTTTTCTGACGGCAAGCTAAACACAGGCACCAAAAACGACCGCATCTCGTGGGTTTTGGAGCAGTTTGCAGAAGCAGGTGCAAACGCGGAGATTCTCTTTGATGCCAAACCGCACATCGGCACGGATGTGCTCATTGAGGTCGTGCAGAATCTGCGCGAGAAAATCATCCACTATGGCGGCGAGGTGCGTTTTGGCACGCGCCTTTGCAGTATCGAAACGCGTGATGGCGCTGTGTGCGCCGTACGCGCGGAAAAAGACGGTGAAGAAATCCGTATTGCCTGCTCACAAGTTCTACTCGCTATCGGGCACAGCGCGCGCGACACGATGCGTCAGCTTCTCGCGGCAGGCGTTCCGATGGAGCCGAAGCCTTTTTCCATGGGTGTGCGCATCGAGCACCCGCAATCGCTCATCAACGAGAGTCAATACGGTCCGTTTGCCGCACACCCTGCCCTTGGAGCGGCGGACTATAAACTCAATGTGCATTTGCCCGACGGCGGCTCTGCCTACACTTTCTGCATGTGCCCCGGCGGCTATGTGGTAGCCTCTGCTTCGGAAGAAGGCGGAGTCGTGACAAACGGCATGAGCAACTGCGCACGCGATGGCGAGAATGCCAACAGCGCCCTGCTCGTCACCTTAAATCCCGAGGATTTCCCCGACAAATCTATCCTTGGCGGCATGCTTTGGCAGGAAGAAATCGAAAAAGCGGCATACCGCGCAGGCGGCGGCAATTACAAAGCGCCTGCGCAGACGGTGGGCGATTTCCTTGCTGGGACATCGGGCTCGGTGTCGACGGAAGTTACCCCAACCTATCGCCCAGGCGTCCACTGGTGCGATTTGCACGAGGTGCTTCCCGCACGCATCACAAAAGTGCTTGAGCAGGCACTGCCCGAACTCGATAAGCGCCTGCACGGCTTTGCCTCTGCGCAGGCGGTCATGACCGCCCCCGAGACGCGCAGTTCTTCCCCTGTCCGCATTTTGCGGGCAGACGACCGCCAATCCGCCATCCGCGGACTTTACCCCTGCGGCGAAGGCGCAGGCTACGCAGGCGGGATCATGTCTGCCGCGGTCGATGGCATTCTCTCGGCAGAGGCGGTTATCGCATCTGAATAAAACAAAAACTCAGGGGATCTCGCTTCGCCG